>JADJSV010000018.1:300000-450081 GCA_016711505.1 Bacteroidota bacterium
TTATGATGTAAGAGGTAAGCAAATCATTTCAAGAAATGTTTCTTCAACCGAAAACAATTTCTCAATTTCAGTAGAGCCCGGTGTTTATTTTTATTCACTCAGAAAAGAAGGCAAACAGGAATTTACAGGGAAGTTGGTTGTAGGGAAATAATTTTTTTTTTTCAGAGATAAAGGTTTTATCACCGGAGTTGCTTTTTGGAAATGCAATCAGGTCAAAGGTCAAGGGTCAAAGATTATGCAGTCATAACCTTTGACCTTTGACCTGATTCAGTTAAAAAAACGACAGCCATCTGAAATTTCATGCGGCACTATATTAAAGATCGACCAACTTACTTAACCAAAGCAATCACCTTCAACTCAATTCCAATCGGTGTCGGCAGGCAATTGATCTCCAGAGTAGTCCTGCATGGAGGATTGTTTTGAAAATACTCAGCCCATAGTTTATTGTAAATTGGAAAATCATCTTTCATATTCGTCAGATAAACTGTCACATCAATAATTTCTTCCCATGAACTTCCTGCATCTTCTAAAATGTATTTTACATTTTTAAAAACAGAATGACATTGCGCGGCAATATCGTAACTGATGATATTATTGTTTGCATCAAGCTCCACACCCGGAATTTTTTTTGTCCCGCGTTCTCTTGGACCGACACCGGATAAAAAAAGTAAATTTCCGGCCCGACGGGCGTGCGGATATAATCCAACCGGTTCCGGAGCTTTTGAAGAATTGATCTGATCAGACATTATATAATTTTTATGGCTGGAAAGATACGGTTTCCGTTTTTTGGCAGGATACAAATAATTAACAAAATTTAAAGTGGAAAACACTATCTTCGAGCCACTTTATAATATCAGAAATTCAAACCCAAAACCCAATATTAAAATGAAATCTAAAATCCTTTTGATTTGCCTTTTAGCAACAGTATCATTTGCAGGTTGTAAGAAAGACGAAGAAACTCCTACACCAACTCCTACACCAAGTTCTAAAAAGTCGTTATTGATCGATAAAAGCTGGAAACTTACTGCGTTTTCAGTAGATCCAGCATATAATTATGGCGGTACGGGGTTAGTAACGAATCTTATCGGATACATTCCTCCATGTGAGTTGAATAATATTACTGTATACACTACTACGAATACATATACCACTGATGAAGGTGCAACAAAATGTTCTGCTGGTGATCCTCAAACTAAGGAATCTGGATCTTGGGCATTCAATAGCGGTGAAACAACTTTAACAAGAACTCCTACCGGAGGTGTTGCGAAGGAATATCCGATAACAGCTCTTTCTGAAACAACGTTAAGTCTGACTGAAAGCCTGACTACAGGGGGAACTACTTATGTTTTTACAAAAACATATACAAAACAGTAATTTCCCCACTACTTAATTTTAAAGCCACCCTTCCAGGTGGCTTTTTTTTGTTTATACCCAATTGGTATAGCACCCATTTCGCTGAAAATCAGTCATTATTACAGTCAGCATGCCTGTATTATGGTCCTTTTTTAGTACTTTTGCGGACCTTTTGAATGGTTCATTATGTCAAAATACCCTGAATACAACCAACTCAATCTCAGCGAACTGGCTAAGGATGTCCTGAAAACCTGGGAAAATGAGAATACTTTTGAAGCCAGCGTTTCTTCCCGTGAAGGTCGTCCGGCCTTTAATTTCTATGAAGGTCCGCCTTCTGCAAATGGTTTACCGGGGATTCATCACGTCATGGCACGTTCTATCAAGGACATTTTTTGCCGCTATAAAACACTTAAAGGATTTCAGGTAAAACGAAAAGGTGGCTGGGATACCCACGGACTTCCGATCGAGCTTTCAGTAGAGAAAACTTTAGGCATTCGTAAAGATGATATCGGTAAAACAATTTCTATCGAAGATTACAACAAAGCCTGCCGTAAGGAGGTGATGAAATACAAAGATATCTGGGATGATCTTACCCGTAAAATGGGCTATTGGGTCGATCTCGATAATCCGTATGTGACTTTCGAAAATGATTACATAGAGACATGCTGGAATCTTTTGCAGAAATTTTATGACAAAGGATTATTGTATAAAGGATTTACCATTCAACCTTATTCACCTGCTGCAGGTACCGGACTTTCTTCGCATGAATTGAATCAGCCGGGAACTTATAAGATGGTGAAGGATACGTCGGCGGTTGCTATGTTTCGGATTGCTAAGGGTCAAGGGTCAAAGGTTAAAGGTCAATTGCCGGATTCTTTACTGGAAGAAGGTAAAGTTTATTTTATGGCATGGACAACTACTCCATGGACTTTGCCTTCGAATACTGCTTTGGCTGTTGGTGCGAAAATAAAATATGTCGCTGTAAAAACTTTTACTCCGAATACTGATCATGCTGTAGTAGTAATTCTTGCAAAAGATTTACTGCATAAATATTTTCCTGAAAAAAATTCTGAAGTTTCATTCGAAGATTATAAAGCAGGCGATAAAGCAATTCCTTTCGAAGTCATTGGTGAAATCGTTGGTAAGGATCTGGAAGGAATCCGATACGAACAACTTTTACCTTATGCACAGCCAACAGACGGTGATGCATTCCGTGTATTGCTAGGTGATTTTGTTACGACGGAAGACGGAACAGGTATCGTTCACATCGCTCCGAGTTTTGGTGCAGACGATTTTCGTGTTGCTAAACAAAATGGAATCGGTTCATTGACACTTGTAGATAAGCAAGGAAGATTCACTTCTGAAGTAACAGACTTCGCAGGAGAATTTGTAAAGGAAGCTTATCTCAATGACGAAGAGAAAGCGATTGAAATAAAAAAACAAGGCGGTGAAAAATATCTTTCCGTTGATGAACGTCTTGTTATCAAATTAAAAAAAGAAGGTAAAGCATTCAAGTCTGAACGCTACGAACATACTTATCCGCATTGCTGGAGAACAGACAAACCGGTTTTATATTATCCGCTCGACTCATGGTTCATTCGCACAACTGCTGCGAAAGAAAGAATGGTTGAGTTAAATAAAACGATCAACTGGAAACCGGAATCTACAGGGACCGGAAGATTTGGAAACTGGTTGGAAAATCTGGTCGACTGGAATTTATCGCGTTCACGCTTTTGGGGAATTCCACTTCCTATGTGGGCGAATGAAGATTACTCTGAACAGATCTGTATCGGTTCGGTTTCTCAGTTGGAATCAGAAGTTGAAAAATCTGTTGCTGCAGGATTCATGAAATCGAATCTCGTAAAAACAGCGAGAGAGAATGGTGGCCAGTTTGAATTACACCGCCCATATGTTGACGATATAATTTTAGTTTCTCCTTCGGGAAAACCAATGAAGCGCGAACTGGATCTGATCGATGTATGGTTTGATTCAGGTGCAATGCCGTACGCTCAATGGCATTATCCTTTTGAAAATGCCGATGAATTTAAATCAGCTTTTCCGGCAGACTTTATCGCCGAAGGAGTTGATCAGACGCGCGGCTGGTTCTTTACATTACATGCTATCTCTGTTATGTTGTTCGATTCTGTTGCTTACAAAAATGTTGTGAGTAACGGTTTAGTACTCGACAAAAATGGAAATAAAATGTCGAAGCGTCTTGGAAATGCTGTTGATCCGTTTGAAACACTGGAAAAATACGGGGCCGATGCTACACGCTGGTATATGATCAGCAATGCTCAGCCGTGGGACAATCTTAAATTTAATCTCGAAGGAATTTCTGAAGTTCAACGTAAATTCTTTGGCACACTTTATAATACATATTCATTCTTCGCTCTGTATTCTAACATTGATGGCTTCACTTTTTCTGAAAAAGAAATTGCTATTAAAGACAGAACAGAGTTAGACAGATGGATCTTATCTGAATTGAATTCACTCATCAAGATCGTTGATGAAAGTTTTGCAGACTACGAACCGACACGAGCAGCACGAGCAATCTCTGATTTTGTGACGGAACATCTGAGTAACTGGTATGTACGATTAAGTCGTCGTCGTTTCTGGAAAGGAGAATATACGAATGATAAAATTGCTGCCTATCAGACATTGTATTCTTGTCTTGAAACAATTTCAATATTGATGTCACCAATAGCGCCATTCTTTAGTGACCGTTTATTCCGTGATCTGAATACTGTAAGTTCACTTCGTAAAGCTACATCTGTTCATCTTGCAGACTTTCCGGAATTGAATATTGCTATCATCGATAAATCGCTTGAAGAACGAATGGAACTTGCACAGCAAATTTCATCGATGGTATTATCGCTTCGGAAAAAAGTAAATATCCGTGTACGTCAACCGTTGAATAAAATATTAATACCTGTTCTGGATGAAGCATTCAAAATAAAAGTGGAAGCTGTAAAGGATCTTATACTCGCAGAAGTAAATGTGAAAGAGATAGAATACATTCATGATACAAAAGGAGTACTTGTCAAAAAGATCAAAGCGAATTTCAAAGTACTCGGAAAAAAGGTCGGTGGACTGATGAAAGATGTTGCAGCGTGTATCGTAGCAATGACTCAGGAGCAAATCCAGACGCTGGAAGCAGAGAAGAAATTTGAATTTGAAGTACTAGATCAAACGGTCATTATTACTGATGAAGATGTGGAGATCACCTCTGAAGATATCCCGGGCTGGCAAGTTACCAGCGAAGGAAAACTGACGGTGGCCCTTGATATTACGCTTACTCCGGAGTTAAAAGAGGAGGGAATTGCCCGTGAATTCATCAATAGAATACAGAATTTGCGCAAAGAACGCGGTTTTGAGGTCACCGACAGAATAGACCTGAAAGTATTGGAACATGCGGGAATTAGGAATTCCCTGATAAATAATAAAGATTATATTTGCGCCGAAATTTTAGCAGCTAAATTAGATCTGGTCGACCGTCTTGATGGCGAAGATGCGGTTAACCTGGAGGTAGATGACGAAATACAAACGCGGATTATCATTCAAAAACACATATCCGGGCTTAATTAAGTCGGATTCAAGCCATCAAAAACAACCCTTTAGAATAACGTTTTCATATGAGTAAGAAGACTAATAACAAATCAAAAGCGAAACCCGCTACCAAGTCAAAAGCTAAACCTGCTGCTAAAAAAGCAAAGCCGGCTCCAGCTAAAAAAGCAAAAGCTGCCCCTGCCAAAAAAGCACCGGCGAAAAAAGTTGTTGCTAAAAAAGCTGCTCCTGCTAAAAAAGCACCCGTTAAAAAAGTAGTTGCAAAAGCTCCGGCGAAAAAAGTAGCCGCTAAAGTTGTTGCAAAAGCTCCAGCTAAAACGGTTGTTGCTAAACCTGCTGTAAAAACTCCTGCTAAAGCAGTTGTTGCAAAACCCGAAGTTGTAAAAGCACCTCCGGTTGTAAAAGCTTCTAAAAAAGAATCTGCGAAAAATAAAGTTGAGAAGCCACAGCTTCCACCGCGCAATGAAATTCCGGCTCCGCCAAAAGAAAGACCGGTGATCGGTCGCCCTGCGCCTTTTAACCGTCGTCCAGAACCGGCTTTGAACAGACCTCAGAAACCTCAGGAAGATTCCGGTAAAACACGTTATGCTGATAGTGAACTTGAAGAGTTCCGTGCTATCATCAATAAAAAACTGGAAGAAGCGCGTAGAGAATTGATGTTACTACAAGCACAGATGACAGCTGCCAATGAGCATGGTACCGATGATACTGCAAGTACTTTCAAAATACTTGAAGATGGATCGGATTCACTTGCAAAAGAAGAAGCAGGTCAGCTTGCAAGTCGTCAGAAAAAATTCATCGAGCAATTGGAAAATGCAATGGTTCGTATTGAAAATAAAACATACGGTGTTTGTCGTGTGACAGGAAAATTAATTCCGAAAGAACGTCTGCGTGCCGTTCCACATACTACTCAGAGTATCGAAGCGAAACTTAACCAGTATCGCGACTAATTTTTTTGAATTTCGGATTGCGGATTTCGGATTTCGGATTGCGCAATCCGAAATCCACAATCCGAAATCCGAAATTATTTAATTTGAAACGTGCAGCTTTAATAGTACTACTGGTATTATTCGTAGATCAGGTGGTGAAGATCTGGATCAAGACCCACATGTATCTCGGACAAGAGTTTAAGGTCTTTGATTTTTTCTTGATTCATTTTACTGAAAACAATGGAATGGCATTCGGACTTGAGTTCGGTGGTTCTTTTGGCAAATTGTTTCTAAGTGTTTTTCGTATCGTAGCCTCTTTTGGAATCGGATGGTATCTTATTCATTTGATCCGGCAAAAATCTCATAAACTTATTATTACTTGCTTCGCATTGATCTTTGCAGGTGCAATCGGAAACATCATCGATAGTGCTTTCTATGGAATGTTGTTCACTGATAGCATGGAAGGTGTAGCACGTTTTGCTCCCGGACATGGTTATTCAAATTTTCTCCACGGACAAGTTGTCGATATGCTTTACTTCCCGATCGTCGGTGGTCGCTTTCCTGACTGGTTACCGATTTGGGGTGGTGAAACGTTTCTTTTCTTCCGCCCGATTTTTAATATCGCTGACTCATCTATAACTGTTGGTGTGATCTTACTTTTGATCTTTCAGAATAAGTTTACTTCTGAGAAAACGACGGAAGAAGTAAATAAGGAAACAGAATTTCAGACTCAGAATTGAGATAGAATAGACCCAGGTCATTTTGAATTCTCCTGCATTATTTTATATTTGTATTGAATAATTTCTGCGATGTTGCCGAAATTAATTTCAAGCGTATTCTCAAAGTCCACATGAAAAAATTCCTTCCATTATTCCTTCAACTTATTACTGCTGCTTTCATATATGCATCAGATAACCCGAAGAATATTCCGGTAACATTTCATTCAACTGCAAATGCTGACGTAAGGATTTCTGAACCGGTTGAAGTGAATGAAGCTGATCCATGTAATTGCTGGATAGAAAGAGATAGTTCCTGGAATGTTGTTCCTTTTAATGGATCTACTAATGGACCACCTGAATACAGAAATGATGATGGTTCAACGGCTCCATTTGCTATTCCGTTCAATTTTTGTTTTTATGGGAGTAATTACAATTCGATATATATTAATAATAATGGTAGTGTTTCTTTTGACGGTCCATTTACTGCTTTCATAGCAGATTCTTTCCCTTCACCAAACTTTAAGATGATCTCTCCTTTTTGGGGCGATGTTGATACTCGTGGTCTTTTAAGCGGAATTGTTTATTATAAACTTACAAGTACAGCACTGATAATTCAATGGGATCATGTTGGATATTATAATACACAAGATAATTTGTTAAATACATTTCAGTTAATTTTGACTGATGGTTCTGACCCAATTCTTGACGCAGGTAAAAATGTTTCCTTTTGTTATCAGGATATGCAGTGGACCACGGGTTCTGCATCAGGTGGTGCCGGAGGTTTTGGCGGAACACCTGCTACGGTTGGAGCAAATTTAGGTGATGGAATAAGTTCAATTCAAATCGGTCGTTTTGATCAACCGGGGTCAACATACAATGGTCCATATGGCGGAGGCGCGGGAATTGATTTTTTAGATAATCAATCCTATACTTTTGGATTGTGCAACTCAGCTAATATTGCTCCGTTCCTTAAATATACCGGGCTTTGCGATACATTGGAGATTTGTATTGGTGATACTGCAATAGTTGATTTTGAATTTTATTCACCTGAACTTTCTCAGTTGACTACAACAGCATTTAATTTCTTTGGACTTTCTGATTGCGGTGTCCTTCAGAACTCCCCGGGAAATGTTGCCGCCACTTCATGTTATATCGCCGGTACTTCAGGAAATGCAGGTTATCATTCAATTTCTGTCACAGCAACTGACAACGGAACTCCACAACAATCAACGACTGCTTTATTTGTTGTTCATATAAAAAATCCTGACGCAACATTTACATTCTCTCCTTCACCTGCACATCTTAATGATACAGTTGTATTCACTGCTAATTCATCAGATAACACTTTTGCGATCTGGAATTTTGGTGATGGAAGTGCTGTGGATACAGGAAATGTCGTTACACACATTTTCCATACAGCTGCTTTGTTCAACGTTTCACTCACAGTTGTCAATGAAGGTTGTACATCTACCGACTCGACCACACAGCAAGTTACAGTTTTATTTGTCGGAGTTGATGAGAGTAATTTTGATCTGCAAGTGAGTCTTTCTCCAAATCCCACAAATGGTGTTTTGCTTTTTAATGCAAAAGATAATTCGGAAAAATATTCTATCGAGATCATTGACATTCAGGGAAGAATTGTTTACCATGATTTAAATTTAAGTGCAAATCATTTTATTGATATAAATTATCTGGAGAATGGAGTTTACTTTTATCAGATCTCAAATAACAATGGTCAGGTGAAAGGACGATTCTTGAAGCAGTAAATATACAGGATACCAATACATAGAATTCTGCGCAAAATCTGCGATGAATCTGCGGGATCTGCGAGATCTGCGGGAAAGAAAACACACTGAAATTTCTCCCGCAGATCCCGCAGATTTAGCGCAGATATTAGTTCTCTTTTTTTACTATTTTTGATCGAAATTAAGAACCATGCAAAGAATCCTCCTGATTTTTATATCTGCTTTCATCAACCTTACTTCGGTAAAAGCACAAAACAAAGATTCGATTTCAATTAAACGAATTTTTAACGAAACCCTCGAAAACGGCCGCGCCTATCAATGGCTTTATGACCTAACCGAAAATGTAGGTCCACGCTTAGCAGGTTCGAAAGAAGCCGGCACTGCTGTCGAATGGGCTAAACAAAAAATGATTGAAGCCGGAGCAGACTCTGTTTATCTGGAAGAAGTAATGGTTCCACACTGGGTACGTGGTGCAAAAGAAAAAGGTGTGATCGTTGAAGCAAGCGGTAATAAACAGGAAGTGCAGATTCTTGCACTTGGGAATTCTATCTCTACTCCGAAAGAAGGTCTGACTGCAAACATAATCGAAGTAACTAATTTCGATGAGCTGGAGAAATTCGGAAAGGCTATGGTGGAAGGAAAAATCGTTTTCTTCAACCATCCATTCGATGAAAAATTCATCAATACATTTGAAGCATACGGCGAAGCTGTAAAATATCGCTGGCAAGCTCCTTCAGAAGCTGCAAAGTATGGTGCTGTAGGCTCCATCTGTCGGTCAATGACAAATGCTCTCGATGATTTTCCACATACCGGCGCAATGCGGTACATCGATTCAATTCCGAAAATTCCTTGTGTTGCAATCAGTACGATCGGTGCAAATCTTTTAAGTAAAATCCTGAAAACAAATAAGGAAACAAAATTCTTCATGCAGACTCATTGTGAAATGAAAGACAGTGTTCTTTCTTACAATGTGATCGGTGAGTTACGCGGAACGGAAAAACCAAAAGAGTATGTAGTTGTCGGCGGACATCTTGATTCATGGGACAACTGTAAAGGAGCGCATGATGATGGTGCCGGGATTGTTCAGTCAATCGAAATCATAAGAACACTGAAAGCAATCAACATGCGGCCGAAACGAACAATTCGTATTGTTGCATTTATGAATGAAGAAAACGGTTTACGCGGCGGACAAAAATATGCTGCAAACATGAATGAAAAAAAAGAAGTACACATTGCAGCAATTGAAAGTGATGCAGGTGCATTTCTACCATTAGGATTCGGATTGAATATGCCGGAAGCTAAAAAAGAAAAAGTCAGAAAATGGGCACCACTGTTTTTGGATTATGGTTTATATAATTTCTCAGGAGAAGGCGATGGCGCTGATATCAGTGCTATGGAAAAATATAATGTTCCACTCATGGGACTACATGTAAATTCTCAACGGTACTTTGATTACCATCATGCTGCTTCTGATACATGGGATAAAGTGAACAAACGCGAACTGCTTCTCGGCTCCGCCTCAATGGGTGCAATGGCGTTCTTACTTGCGGAATACGGACTCTAGAAGGAATGAATAATTAATAATGAATAATTGATAATGTTGAGCTTCGGTTCAAGTTTTTCTTTATTCATAGCTTATTATCGCAAGTAAGAAAATAGTGCTACTTACTACTCACCAATTACTACTCACCAATTGAAGATCCCCGAACTCCTTTCAACCCTCCCCGACAGCCCGGGTATTTATCAGTTCTATGATAAAGAGGGATTGCTATTGTATGTCGGGAAGGCGAAGTCGTTGAAGAAAAGAGTCAGTTCGTATTTTCAGAAAGATGTTCATGAAAATGGCAAAACGACCGTAATGGTCCGTAAGGTTGCTGACATTAAAATTCTTGTCGTTAATACTGAGATGGACGCACTCCTGCTGGAGAATAGTCTTATCAAAAAACATCAGCCACGATATAACGTAAATCTTAAAGACGATAAAACATATCCATGGATCTGTATTAAGAATGAAAAGTTCCCAAGAATTTTTATTACGCGCCAGATGATAAAAGATGGATCGGAATATTTTGGTCCGTATACTCCGGTGAAAATGATCAATACATTGCTGGATCTTATTGGACAACTTTACAAACTTCGAAATTGTAATCTCAACCTTACTCCGGAAAATATTGAAAAGAAGAAATTCAAAATTTGCCTGGAATATCATATAGGAAATTGTAAGGGTCCTTGTGAAGGACATCAATCAATGGAAGATTATGATCAGACGATCAAAGAGATCCGGCTCATTCTGAAAGGAAATATAAATACTGTAATTCAGCACTTGAAAAATCTGATGAATCAGCAGTCAGCACAATTCTTTTATGAAGAAGCTCAGGTCACAAAACAAAAGATTGAACTGCTTGAGAAATTTAAAACGAAATCTGTTGTTGTAAATCCATCAATTCATAATACCGATGTATTCAGTATTGTAACAGAGGAAGATTCTGCTTTCGTAAATTTTCTTCGCATTATGAACGGTTCTATTGTACAAGGCCATACTCTTGAAATTAAAAAGAAACTCGATGAATCTCCGGAAGAACTTTTGGAAATTGCTATTGCTGATCTCCGGACTAAATTTAACAGTGATGCTAAAGAGATAATTGTTCCTTTTGAAGTTCCTACAATGATGGAAGGAGTTACGTTTACAATTCCAAAAATAGGAGAGAAGCGGCACTTGCTTTCATTATCGGAAAGTAATGTGAGAAATTATATCCGCGAACGTGATCTTCAACTCGAGAAACAAAATCCTGAAAACAAAGTTTTGCGCCTGATGGAGAAAATGCAGAAGGATCTACGTTTAACCGAACTACCCAGACATATTGAATGTTTTGATAATTCAAATATTCAAGGTGCATATCCGGTTGCTGCTATGAGTGTTTTCAAAAACGGGCAACCTTCCAAAAAAGATTACCGGCATTTCAATATAAAAACCGTTGAAGGTCCCGATGATTTTGCTTCGATGGAAGAAGTAATTTATCGTCGCTACAAAAGAATGCTCGATGAAGCACAACCTCTTCCGCAACTGATAGTAATTGACGGCGGTAAAGGTCAGCTTAGTTCAGCAATGACCAGTCTGGAAAAATTGGGATTAGTAGGAAAAATGGCTGTCATAGGAATTGCAAAAAAACTGGAAGAGATTTATTATCCCGGCGATTCTGCGCCTTTGTATATCGACAAGAAAAGTGAAACACTCAGAGTAATCCAGAATTTGCGGGATGAAGTTCACCGCTTTGGAATTACTCATCACCGTAATCGAAGAAGTAAAGGAGTAATGAAGACAGAACTTTCCGATATAAAGGGAATCGGTCAATCGACAGCAGATGAACTATTGCGCGAATTCAAATCCGTTAAACGAATCAAAGAAGCGTCGCATGATGAGTTGAAGGCAGTAATTGGTAATTCAAGAGCAGATAAAGTTTTTTCGCATTTTCATGATAAAACCGCTCCATAAGTAGATCAGTTTTAGTCGAAGTGACAATCTATTCAGAATTTACTGATAAATATCACGATTTCTCGCTTTTGGTTACGTAACTTTGGAATATTGACAAACAAAATTCTTTACGATGAAAAAAATTCTTGTGACAACCGATTTCTCAGCAAATTCAAAAGCAGGTTTGAAGTTTGCAATTCAACTTTCATTGCAAGAGAAAGTTAAGTTGACATTTTTTCATTCCTATTATGTAATGAAACCAACTTCATGGGAAAGTAGTAAAGCCCGGTCGTTTGAAATTGCTGAAGTGGAAAAACTGCAAAACCAACTTGAAAAATTCGTAGCGTCTGTTTATAAAAGTATGGAATTAAAATATCCAAATGCTGAATGTGTTTTAGGTCGTTCTGTTTCCGCTGATAAAAATATTGTTGAATATGCAAAAAAAAATCATTTTGATTTTATATGTATAAGCACCCGTGGTGCAGGAGCAGTAAAAAAATTATTCGGGACAAATACTTCTACAATAATAAAAAATTCGATGATTCCGGTAATTTCTGTTCCATCTTCATACAAACACGAGAAGATTTCTACTATACTTTATGCCACTGATCTCGATGAACTTCAAGAGGAATTAAAATTGGTTGTTAATTTCAATAAATCACTAAAGGCAAAAATTGAATTACTGCATTTTGATTTTCCCGCTGAATTGCACTTGAAAGAAAAAATTATGACAGCAGCAAAAAAGAAATATTCTAAGCAGAATTTCAGTTTGCATCTGGCCAATCTTGATATTGCGAGTAGCTTTGTTTCAAATATGGAATCTGCAGTAAAAAGATCAAAGCCTTCGGTTTTAATTATGTTCAGACATGTGAAAAAAAACATTTTTGATAAAATTTTCGCACCTTCTTATTCGGCAGAATTTTCATTTGTTTCGAAGGTGCCGATGATCGTTTTTGCAAAGTAGAGGTGACTTTATGATTGTCTTAACATTATTCGTGTGGATTGGACTTATATTTACTGAACAAACCACAAGAATAACCTCCTATGAAAAGTATTATTTTCATCTTGACAATATTATTGACGTTTGATCATCTGTCATTTGCTGAAAATGATAAAAACGAATTCGTTTATCAAAATGATACATGTAAGAAGATTGACTCCTATCTTTCTAAACTTTCTGTAGATAGAAATTTCTCGGGCGCATTATTAATAGTAAAAGATGGCCGGAAAATTTTCAGCAAAGGATATGGTTGGGCAAATAAGGAGAAAAAAATTCCTTTTACTTCCGGAACATTGGCTTCAATGGGAAGTATTACAAAGGCTTTTACAGCGAGTGGAATCATGAAACTTGTTGAACAAGGAAAATTGTCAGTTAATGATAGTCTGATAAAGTTTTTTCCTGATGCCCCTGCCGATAAATCAAAAATTACATTACATCAGCTGCTGACCCATTCAGGAGGGTTTGCGGAGTTTTTGCAAAATGATGGTGGAGATTATGAAAAAATTGAAACTGCTGAATATCTGAAACGAGCATTCAGTGAGCCTTTATCTTTTACTCCTGGCGAAAAAGCTGTTTATACGAATGTAGGGATGAGTATTCTTGCAATTATAATTGAACAGGTTTCAGGTATGAATTATGAAGCGTTTTTAAAGAAGGAACTCTTTGATCCGGTTGGTATAAAGCGGATCAGCTATTGCTATCCTCAACTGGATTCGGATACCATTGCACATGGTTATAATAACGGCCTTGACTGGGGAACTCATCAGCAGCGTTTTGAAAAGGCAGGAGGAGGTCCGTATTGGAATCTGAAAGGTAATGGCGGCCTTGAAGCATCGCTTAATGATATGTATAAATGGATCAATGCAATATCTTCTGCAGCAATCCTGAGTAAGACTTCAATAGATAAAATGTTTACCAGACATATAATTGAAGATGGAACTGAAGGAAATTATTCTTTTGGTTATGGATGTAATATTTCAAAGAGCAGGAGAAATACAGTTATGATAGATAATGGAGGTAGTAACAGGATTTATTTTGCCAGAATGATCCGCTTACCGGAGGAAGGACTTGTATTTTATATGGTTACAAATGAAAAATCCGCGAATACAAATATGGTTTTACCGAATGTTACACAGTTATATTTTCAAGGTGAAATTGTACAGGATGCTTTTGAAATGAATTCAAGATTTGAATCTCCGGTGAGTGAAAAAGTTTTCAATGTTTTAAATTCTAATAGCAATGCTGATTTGGCTGTAGAACTTCCAAAACAACAAATTGAAATATCTGATGATATGATCTTGTATGAAGTAGGACAGAGATTTGTTAACGATGGAAATGTCGATGCGGCATTTTCTTTATTTAAATATTATACTGTAAAATTTCCAAATATTGTTGTTGCCTGGAATGAGCTGGGTGATGTTTACAGAATGAAAAATAATAAGGAAGAAGCAATAAAGTGTTACAAGCAAGCATTAATTGTTCGTCCGGGAAATCCAAGAGCGACTGATAATCTTGAAAAACTTGCAAAGTGATTTATAGCCTTATGGATTTTTAAAATATCTAGGAAAACTGATCACTCAACAACTTCATCTCAATTCTCGGAGCAATCTTTTCATAAAGTACGTGATAGACTGCATTCGTAATCGGAATGTGAACGTTGTATTTTTTATTCAATTCGTAAATGCACTTTGTTGCATAGTATCCTTCTGCAATCATATTCATTTCGAGCTGAGCAAATTTAACTGAGTATCCTTTACCGACCATTGTTCCAAACATTCGGTTTCTACTGAACGAAGAATATGCAGTTACCAGCAAATCACCTAAGTATGCAGAATCTTTTATGTCTCTGTCTACAGGATGCACAGCTTTTACAAACCGTTCGATTTCCTGAATTGCATTGCTGATTAATACAGCCTGAAAATTATCGCCGTAACCGACACCATGACATATTCCGCTTGCAATTGCAATAACGTTTTTTAAAACGGCTGAATATTCTGTTCCGTAAATATCATCACTGACTGAAGTTTTAATATATCGACACGACATAATTGTTGCCAGTCGTGAAGCTGTATCTTTATTCTGTGAAGCAATAGTCAGATAAGAGAGGCGTTCCATTGCAACTTCTTCTGCATGACATGGTCCGGTAATTACTCCGATCTGATTGATCGGAATTCCAATTTTTTGATTTAAGAAATCACCTATGATTAAAAGATCATCCGGAATAATTCCTTTGATTGCAGAAAAAACGGCCCGGCCTTTGAAATCGTCACTTGTAATTTTCTCTAATGTATTCTTAAGGAACGCTGATGGTACAGCAAGTATGATAAGATCAGAAGATGTTATCGCTTTTTTTAAGATCTGTTTCGATTTCAATTTTTGAAAGATCAATTTCGACATCACTCAGATAATTCGGATTGTGTTTGTACTTCCTGATAAACTCTGCAGTCTCATTGCTTCGTACCCACCAGTGAATTTTACTGACATTGTTAGATAGAATTTTTACAATTGCTGTTGCCCAACTACCGCCACCTATTACTGATATTTTTTGATCCATAAGTATTTTGGATTAATTCTAAACGCGAGATTATTCGATCAGAATGTTATATCCTTTTCTATCTCAACTTTATTCCGGATAACTTTTACTTTCGTTGTCTCACCTTTTGAAAACTTTCCAAGAGCCTTCATATAGCTCATCATATCGAGAACTTTGTGTTCGCCTAGTTGAACAACAATATCGCCGGCAAGTAAACCGGCATTGGAAGCAGGTTTTCCATCAGTAACTCCGTCAATGCGCATACCTTCTCCTTCAAATGAATAATCAGGAACTACACCTAATGTTACCTTGAATTTTGGTGCGTCTTCATTCTCATCATCTTTCGTTTTTGTGAAGACCATTTTGTCGGCATCATTTATTCTGCGTAAAATAGTTTGAAGCAATTCCATGATCTGCATCTGGCCGTCATAATTGATCTTGTCTTCATCATCTGTAGGTTTATGATAATCACTGTGTGTACCACTGAAGAAATGAAGAACGGGAATGTTTTGTAAGTAGAATGATGTATGATCGGACGGACCAACGCCTGAATCTGTTGTTTTCAAACGCATATCTCCCGTAGGAATGGTATTGATCCATTCTTTCCATTGCGGAGATGTGCCCATACCATTTATGATTAATGCTTTGTCGTCGTACTTCAATCGTCCGAGCATATCCATATTGATCATACAACTTACTTTCTTCAGATCAATGGTCGGATGTTTCACAAAATAATTGGATCCTAATAATCCTTTCTCTTCACCACTAAAAGCAAGAAACAGATAGTTTTTATTTTTCAATCCGTTTGTGATAATAAATTTTGCAAGTTCAATCAATGCTGCAGTTCCGCTTGCATTGTCATCCGCTCCATTGTGTATTGCTTTCTCGCCTCTGTATAAAGACCCTTCTTCGCCATAACCGAGATGATCATAATGTGCGCCGATAACAACTGTGTAAGGAGCTTTATTATCGATGTAGCCTACAATATTCCGTCCTTCTTTTTCGACATGTATTATATCTGCACCTATAGTACAATTTGTAACCACACTGTCGCGGAGTAATTGTGCAGCTTTTCCTTTTGCGAAGAGAATCGGAATTGAAACCGGAGTTGTATGATTCAACCAATCAGCTTTCGGATCCGACTGTGCTGTGTCTGAATTGATAAAAATTATTGCTGCTGCACCTTTTAAAATTGCCAGATCGATTTTCTTCCGTAAGTCACTCCATTCTCCGAATTTTCCATGCGGTGTATTTCCATCAGGCGTACCTGACTCAATTAAAAATATACGCTTGGCGATATTGAGTTTTCCTTTGTAATCGTCGCGATTCAATTTAGTATCAGTAATTCCAAAACTTACTTTCGTAATGAAGTTTGTTACAACAGCATTTCCGGAAAATGGTAAAGGATAAAAATCTTCTCCATTTTTAAAGATGTAATTGTTTACAACCAATTGAGTACTGCTTCCAAAAGTTGCTCCTGAGTTGAACTTAAATTTCTGAAGATATCCGGACTCACCTTTCGCTTTTAGTCCGATCGACTTGAATTGTTTGGTAAGATAATTCGCAGCTTTAGTTTCTCCGGCAGTTCCGGTTTCTCTTCCCTCGAAATCATCGGAGGAAAGTGTAATAATGTGCGACTTCAAATTTGCTTTTACCTGATCAGATGATAAAGGCAATAATTTTGGTGCAGAGCAAGCACCTAAAAAAAGTGCTATGCTTAGTATTTTATAAACCCCTTGCTTCATAGGCGCAATTTAATAAAAGTATGGACAAGATATCGTAAATAACAAAGATTAAGAATCCGATCTGCTGGCGCCTTTTTCCTTAACCGATAAACTTCACCTATCTTTGCAGAAATACAAAATCTAAAATTGAAAGCAGCCCTGCTCTTCTTGTCGTTTCTGTTTCTGTCTGATAAAATGAATGCGCAATCTTCTGCATTCGGTTCATTCTGGAAATTATCGTGTCCGGAAAAATGGTGGGTGTTTACTCATCCGTTCGTTGCAAAAGATGCCTTTAAGATAACAAGGGAAGCAAGATTGAAAAGTGATAGTCTTCTCCAGATTTCTGCATTGGATGGCGATCCGCTTGGTGGACAAATTGATGCATTCCGACATGCTTATTGGATGGCACGAATGGCTCAGACCATGAAATGGAAAAAAGCTTTGCGATTGGGAAAGGCGCATGAGAAGGCAAATAAAATTTCATTCAGAAAAAACCAAAACGATGAAGAGGGACTTTTGCCTGACTCTGTCTCATCAGAAATGGATCTATACAATAATCAAGTTGGTGTTGCTATTGGCTGCAATTTTAAATCTGTCTCCGGTCAGGCAATCTGTGATACTGTTATTCAAAATATAAGAGCCGGTAAGTTGAAAATAATTCTTAAAAATGAAAATGGAGTTGAGCTTAAATGTGATGGCACTCAACTTGATAAAAACGAGTTTGCTGGAAAGTGGAATATTCCCAAATGCCTGGTAAATTCAAATTCATTGTTTAAATAGATTTTAATATTCCTAAACAAGGGGGTTGTTGATTCATTTTATGCTTTTTTTACTGTTTTGATTTGGATATTTAGACGATATTATGTGAAAATTTCATTATTTTTACCACATAACCCGGTCCAATATGAAGTACACTCCAATTGACAAAAAGTTGTTTGTCGAAAACAGAAAAAAATTTGTAGCTGAATTACAAAAAGATTCCATTGCAATTTTTCATTCTAATGATGAAATGCCACGCAATGGAGATTGTAATTTCCCTTTCCGTCAAAACTCAGATCTATTCTGGATGAGTGGAATTGATCAGGAACAATCCGTTTTAGTTATCGCACCAAACCATCCGATTGTTGAATATCGCGAAATGCTTTTTCTAAGAAAGACAAATGAACATATCGCTGTCTGGGAAGGCCACAAATATTCCAAGGATGAAGCGCGCGCAGCAAGCGGAATTCAAACAGTATTATGGATTGATGATTATGCTTCTATACTTCCGCTTTTAATGCATCATTCAACAAATGTCTATATTAACCTGAATGAAAATGACCGGTTTGTTTCTGAAGTTGAATACCGTGATGAACGTTACGCCCGAGAATTGAAAAGCAAGTATCCAAATCACAAGTATGAAAGATCAGGTCCTGTTATGGCTCGCCTGAGAATAATAAAAAGTGAAATCGAAATTGCTTTATTAAGAGAAGCTGTGGAAATTACTAATAAAGCTTTTCGCAGAGTACTTTCAACTTTGCGTCCCGGTGTAATGGAATATGAGATCGAAGCAGAAATCACTGCAACTTTTATCCGTAATCGTGCAAATGGACATGCTTATTATCCAATCATTGCCAGTGGCGCCAGTGCAAATGTTTTGCATTACAACGACAACAATAAAGAATGCAAGGATGGAGATGTTATTCTTCTGGACTTCGGGGCAGAATATGCAAACTATGCTGCCGATCTCACAAGAAGTATTCCTGTAAATGGAAAATTTACTGCACGACAAAAAGATGTTTATAATGCAGTGTTAAGAGTGATGAAAGCAGCTACTTCAATGTTAGTTGTAGGTAATACCATTCCAAAATATCATGAGGAAGTTGGTAAGGTGATGGAGAAAGAATTGATCGGACTAGGTCTGCTCAATGCTGCTGAAGTCGCAAAGCAGGATCCGAAGATGCCACTCTATAAAAAATATTTTATGCACGGAACTTCCCATTTCTTAGGATTGGATGTTCATGACATTGGCAACCGTTATCTGCCAATGCAGGCGGGAATGGTTTTCACTTGCGAGCCCGGCATCTATATTCCTGAAGAAAATCTTGGTATAAGAATCGAAAATGATATTCTCATCACAGAAAAAGGTCCTGTTGATCTTATGGAAAGTATTCCTGTAGAAGTTGATGAGATTGAATCATTGATGGCAAAACAAAAAGTTGCTGTGTGATAAATTTAATTTCTTAATCTTGAAAGACTCATTGCTTTTTATTTCAATGAGTCTTTCAAAAATTTCTTTTTTATGAATCCAATTTATCAATCACTTTTTATTAATTATGCAAAGAGCAGAGCTAAAAAGAAAGGACAGATTTTTCGCAGAGCCGGTAAACAAGATTACAAATCATTTAAACGTCATGCACGGTCACAATTTATCGATGGCTTTCTGATAATTGCAGGCATGCTTAGTGCAGGTTTGGGTTTAAAAGGATTTTTACTTCCTAATGGTTTTATTGATGGTGGAGTTATGGGTATCAGTCTGCTGATCTCGGAAATCACAGGCTGGAGTTTGTCTTTTCTCATTGTTATTATAAATCTTCCGTTTATTTATCTGGGACTAAGGCAAATTAATAAAGTCTTTGCTTTGAAAACTCTTTCAGCAATCGGTGGGCTTGCACTTTGTTTGTATTTTATTCCTTATCCGATTCTTACATCCGATAAATTACTTGTATCAGTATTTGGAGGTTTTTTTCTTGGAGTTGGAATTGGTCTGGCTATGCGAGGCGGCGGTGTTATCGATGGAACAGAAATTCTTGCGTTAAGTATTACCCGAAAATCTGTTCTTACAATCGGAGATGTGATCCTGATTATTAATATCATAATATTTTGTGTTGCAGCTTTTGTACTATCCTTTGAACAAGCCTTATATTCCATACTGACATATATTTCCGCTGCTAAAACGGTTGATTATATTATTTCCGGAATTGAAGAATATACGGGTGTAACAATCATTTCAGAAAGAAGCGATGAGATCCGGAAAATGATCACTGAACAACTTGGACGGGGCGTAACTGTTTACAGAGGAAAAGGTGGGTACGGTTCTCATGGACATCAGTTAAGTGAAGTTGATATTGTTTTTTCCGTTGTAACCCGTTTGGAAATGTCAACGCTGAAGGCCGAGGTAGATAAAATAGATCAAAAGGCTTTTCTCATTACACATAGTATCAAGGATACAAAGGGTGGGATGATAAAAAAACGTCATTTGGTTTAGGTGTTTTTTTCTTCTTACAATTAAACTTTTTTTGAGTTTAAGTGTAGGTTTAAGAGTAAGTTGATAGCAAATGGTTTATCTACCCTTCTGTCACCACCCCACGTAAGCAATCTTTTTAGTACTTTTGCCACATGTTTGAGAATAAAGAAAACCGCACAGAACTTAGCTCATTGGGAGAGTTTGGATTGATAGATCAGATTGCTTCTGCAGTTGAATTAAAAAATCCGGAAAGTGTCAGAGGAATCGGAGACGATGCTGCAGTGATCGATAATGGTGATGAAATGACCGTTGTTACTACTGATATGCTTGTTGAAGGTGTTCATTTTGACCTTACTTTTCAACCATTAAAGCATTTGGGTTATAAAGCTGTCACGGTCAATCTGAGTGATATTTATGCAATGAATGCCACACCCAAACAAATTGTTGTCGGAATAGCTATTTCAAACCGATTTTCCCTGGAAGCAATTGAAGAATTATATGAAGGAATTCAGATGGCTTGCGATAAATATTCTGTCGATCTGGTTGGTGGTGATACTACTTCCTCAACTTCAGGTTTAGTTATTTCGATTACTGCAATTGGTAAAGCCAAAAGAGAAGACATTGTCTACAGAAATGGGGCGGGAGTCGGAGATCTGATTTGTGTATCAGGTGATCTGGGTGGAGCATACGTTGGATTACAATTGCTCGAAAGAGAAAAGAAAATTTTTCTTGAGAATCCAAAGATCCAGCCTGATCTGAGTAATGCTGATTACATTCTCGAGCGTCAGTTAAAACCTGAACCAAGAAAAGATATTATAGATAAATTGAAACAAGTGGATGTCAAACCAACAGCAATGATCGACATCTCTGACGGACTGTCTTCTGAAGTAATGCATCTTTGTAAACAATCTCAAACAGGTTGCACTTTATATGAAGACAAATTTCCAATTGATCCGCAAACTTACGAGAAGGCTAGAGAATTTAATTTAGACCCGACTGTTTGTGCTTTAAGTGGTGGCGAAGATTATGAATTACTTTTTACGATCAAACAATCTGACTATGAAAAGATGCGGATGCATGTTGATATTTCAATTGTCGGTCACATGGTTGCAAAAGAAGAAGGTTTGCACCTCATAGATAAATCAGGAAATCAGGTTAAGTTGCAAGCACAAGGTTGGAAAGCTTTCTGATCAATAACTTGCCCAGCCAATTCCAATACTCAATCCAAAAGTTATAGTTGATTTATGATAAGTAACTGATTTGTCAATGATACTTCCTGTTGGAATTGAAAGATCGTAAACATTTTTTGGCAGGAATGCATAACCAAAATTAAAATAAAATATAAACCCTTCCAGATTACTTCTGTGTCCTATAGTTAACGATAATGGAGTTATGAAAACACTTTGTGAATATTCTCCATTCACTTCTATATCGTGAAAACTTGTCTGAGGAGAATTATAGTCTCCTATGTAATGAATTATAGTAGTTTCTTTTCTACTTTGAAAACTGGCTTTACTTGCCATGTACCATGAATTTTCATCATTATCACGGAAAAAATATCTGGACTCAAATGTAAGTTTGAGTGTAGTGTGCTTTCTTGAAAAACCAATATCCGTTACATCATTATCATATTGGTACAATCCGTCTCTATAATCATAACTAAAAGTATCGTCAAGATCATCCGGATACTCCATGCCGGGATTTATTAAAATACTGATTCTGCTGTTTAGGTTTTGTTCGTAACCAATTCCAAAGGCAGAGTTGTCAGTACCAGTTCGCCCAACTTCATTATATTCTATTAAAGTTAACTTAATGGCCTGTGCAAAAACGAAGTTTGCATTAACAGAAAGAAAAAAAGCGAACAGAATAAATTTGAATTTCATGAGTTGTTTTTGTTGTTCGTTCAAGGAATAAATTTAGTCTGCCCAACTAACGCCAAAACATAAGGCAATGTGAAATGAAACAGGATCAAACATTGTTTCTACTCCTCTGTTGTGAAGAAACTGTGGCTTAACATCTTTTTTATTTCCAAATGGAAGGATGGATAAGCCCAGGTAAAAATCATAATACCAGCCGTCGAATTCACTTCTTGATCCGAGATCGAATGATATGGGTACAAGAGTCAGATCCTGCTTGTAAACACCGTAAGAAATATCAAATGCATTATATACAGGAGATTGATCCAGCCAGATATTTTGTATGTCATATTCAATTTCAGATTTTACAAGACCTATACTTGTTGAAAAATATCCGCCATCTAAATTATCCTCAAAAAAATATTTTGAAGTATAAACGAATTCATGCCAGTTTGAAATATTTAAAATATCGAATGAAACATTATATCCAACACCATTTTCATATCCAACAAAACTGTATGAATTAACTAACGTACTATAATCCGGATCAATAGAATATCCTTTTCTATATGTCAGACCCAATGAGATCTTTTCTCCTACATTTTGTTCGTATCCAAAACCGTAATAGAAAGTACTTGTATAAGATTTCTGAAGGGTAGTGTACCCCAGTACATCCATTTTTATCGCCTGAGAATAAACCGGATTTTGTACGATGAGAAAATATATGCAGACGAATATGATCTTTAATTTCATGTGGGTAGAGTTAATAACGATTAGTGTCCGGATCAGAATTTGATATTCAATTTATCTAATACAACTTTAGATGGAATACAGAAGCCAATTCCTTCTATACCTTTTCCAGAAAGTTTCATCGTTGTTACACCAATCACTTCACCGTTTTCGTTGATCAACGGTCCGCCGCTATTACCTGAATTAATACTTACATCAGTCTGAATATAACTCATGTTGTTTATTTCTCTTATTCCTGAAACGATGCCACTTGTTATTGTCTGACCAAGACTTGTTTCCAATGGTGTGCCGATAGCGTATACTGGATCTCCGGTTTCAATGGCATCACTGTTACCCATGTAAAGTGGTTTAAGTTCTTCTGCATCTATTTTTAAAAGCAATAAGTCGTAGTCTTCATTACTTTTTACAACTGTTGCTTTTAATTTTACATTGGAATTTAATTTTACCTGAATATTGTTTTTCTGACCATCAGCGACGTGATAATTTGTCACAATATATCCGTCAGGTGAAATTATAAACCCACTTCCAAATCCATCTTTTGTCAGAACAGTTACAACACCTTCTTTAGTGGTCTTGAACATATCTTTCTTTGTCTCAAAATTAACTTTAGGAGAAGTAGAGATCTTTATCTCAGAACCTTTTGAATCTGACAAATAAATTTTTTCATTTTTATCGAGGAAGTCATAAAGGGTGTCAATGGCTAATAATTCAGATATGGATTCTGACATCAGGTCGTCAAGGATTGTAGTAGTTGTTCCTTTTGAACGACTCATGCTAACATTGGTAACAATAGATCCGATCTTATCTTTGCCATCCGTACCTCGGAAAAAATTCCATGTACATTTCATCGATTCTGTTCCTTCATATAATTTCAGATATTTACCTTTAACAGTAAAATCAATAGAGTTGATTACCGGTTTGACACGAACCTTAGCTTTGGTCATACCTGATTTAGCATTATTGTTCGATGATACTGTTACAGCATCAATATAACTTTTTTCCAGTTTTTCGATAATTGTATTTTCTATGTAATCAATATCGCCAATAGATCTTGAAGCTCCTTTGTCAGAAGGTTTTTTAGTCATTCCATTTACACGACCTTTTACCATCTCTTCATTCTCATATGAAGTCTTATCTATTGCAAGCAAAATCGGCCGGTCATATTCCTTTGGCGCTTTTTTAAGATCAACAACCTTATTCTTAGGTTCTATGTAAGTTATATTGTCAGAAGGAAGATCAACTATACACGGTATACATAACAATAATGCATCAAGAAAAAGTAAACCGTTTTTTGTTTTTCTGTAAATAGGCACTTGTTTACTTACATACCCTTCTTTTTTAATTGTAAGAAGTTTTACTTTCGATCCTACTTTTTTCATATCGAAAGGAGTTGTTCCAATCATATGATCATTTTCATCATATACTTCTGCAGGACCGGGCGTAGCATCCAGAGTATTAGTTCCTTTCTCAGGACTTAAAATAGTAGCACAACTCGAAATAATCATCGAAATTGATAATATAAGGCAATAAAATTGCGTTTTCTTAAGGGTCATGTGGGCTCAAATTTGCTGTCGACAAATATAATATTTATTGATTGGTATCAAAATCTTTATTTACTTGCGCGCAGTTATCCACATTCAAAAAATTATAATCTTAAATTTAATTATCACTGATTCGTCATAGAGATACTTTGATGATGAATCAAACATTAATAGCATTAAAGAAACCAAGTCATATGAAATTGAAATTATTTTTATTACTTCTTTTACTGAACGTAAATCTATTTGCTCAAAATGGATTAGGTAAATTTTCTGTTAAATGGGGACCGCAACTAAAAGGCACCAACAGCGGATCAATTTCCGATTTGATCGGAATGGACGATGATTTCTATTACTTCGGTGCCAGACTTAAAAATGATCTTACAATAGAAAAACTGGATAAAAATCTTGATAACCCTGTCAACTTTATTTTTGAAGAAAAGAACAGAGAAACGAAAGAAAGATTTAGTCTATTTGAAAGAGTCTATTTCGCAGATCGCTTATATGTTTTCAAAACTAATATTGATAAGGACACGAAAACAACTACACTATTGGCTGAGGAAGTCAATAAGAAAACGATGACGTCTGTAGGAAGCGATAAAAAAATTGCCGCAATTCAATATGAAAAAAGAAGGGAAAAAGGAGATTTCTCAATCTACACTTCTGCAAATGATAGTTACCTGATGGTTATTGAAGAAATTCCTGTTGAGAAAGATGAGAACGAAAAATTCAATGTGATCATGTTTGATAATGCTCTGAATATTACCTGGAAAAAAAATATTCAATTGCCATATCAGAATACACTGTTCAGAACAAATAGATTTATGGTAGATGATAACGGGAATTTTTATGTCTTAGGAATTTTGTATCGCGATAAGGATAGTTGGGTGAAAAAAGAAGTAAACTATACTCATCATATTATTGTATTCAATGATCAGGGAAATTCAACCATTGATTATGAAGTTAAACTCAAAGACAAATTTATAGCGGATATTACTTTCAGAATTAATAAGGATGGTGATATCACATGTGCAGGCTTCTATAGTAATCTGGGAAAAGGAGGTATTAATGGTGCCTTTTTCCTTACTCTTGATCCAATTTCAAAGCAAGTCAAAGCTTCTAATTTTAAGGAATTCGATATGGATTTCATGACCGAATACATGACCGAAAAGGAAGAAAAGAAAGCAAAAAAGAATGAAGAAAAAGGTAAGGAAATGGAACTCGGCTCATATCACTTAAGGTCATTGATAAAAAGATCAGACGGTGGTGCCATACTGGTTGCTGAACAGATCTATATTTATACGTACACTTACCCTTGCGGTAATAATATGACTTGTAGTGCCACGATCTATAATTATAACGATATAATCGTAGTTAATATTGATGCTGAAGGAAAAATCGAATGGTCGAAGAAAGTTCCAAAACGCCAGCGTTCAAAAAATGATGGCGGAAGTTATTCGTCATTTGCTTTAATGGTAACAGATGATTTCATTGGATTTATTTACAATGATAACAGAGATAATTTAGAAATTGAAACAACCAGAAACCTGAAGAATTTCAATTTGAGAGATAGAAATGGAATTGTCACCATTGCAAGAATTAATAATCAAGGGAAATTAACTCGTGAAACATTGTTTGACAATAAAGAAGTCGAAGTCGTTATTCAACCAAGAGTCTGTGAACAAGTAGACGACAATAATTTAATGATCTTCGGCCAGAAAAGAAAATACGATCAATTTGGAATTGTCTCATTCAATTGAATATTTTAAATATTCATTGGAAGGGGATAGTTTCTTAGAAAATTATCCCCTTTTTTATTTTTAAAAAAAAAGTCATTTGGTTTAAATAAAATTCAAAGTGAAAAAAATAAAAAATTTATATCGTGATGCATACAGCGGGTTGTCCAGACCTGCCTGGTTGTTGTCAATGGTTATGTTCGTGAACCGGGCCGGGACTATGGTTATGCCTTTCATGACTCTTTACTTGACGACTGCATTAGGTTACACTATTGGAAAAGCAGGGTGGGTGATGGCATGTTTTGGCTGCGGAGCAGTAGTTGGTGGCTGGTTAGGAGGAAAACTAACAGACAAATTTGGATTCTATTTTATCCAGCTGTTTGCTTTGTTAGGTGGTGGATTAATGTTCTTTGTGATAGGACAACTTACGGAGTTTTCGCAGATCTGTATTGCAAGTTTTATCCTTGCGTCTATTAATGAAGCATTTCGTCCGGCAAATTCTTCTGCTATTACTCATTATAGTACACTTGAAAACAGAACGCGATCTTTCGCATTGAATCGCCTTGCTATAAATGTTGGCTGGGCTTTCGGTGGTGCATTAGGTGGAATTATCGCTTCAACAAATTATCATTTGTTGTTCTGGATCGATGGCATTACTAATATTCTTGCGGCATTTTTTCTCTACTTCGCACTTGCGCCTTCTAAAATAAAATCGGTTCACAAAGCGGTAGAAAAGAAACCGGATGTGATCCGATCTCCTTACAGAGATAAAAATTATCTGATTTACATAATCTGTGTGTTCCTTTATGCATTTACTTTTTTTCAGTTGTTTACTACTCAACCGGTATATTTCAAAAGAGAATTGAATTTAGCTGAAACATCAATTGGAATTTTAATGGCTCTGAATGGATTGGTAATTACAGCATTTGAAATGATCATTGTACATTCTATTGACGGGAAAAGAAACACACTGCAATTGATATCTCTGGGTTCAGTGTTATTAGGATTTTCATACCTGATTTTCAATTTATTTCCCGGAGGATTTTTACTTGCGCTTATTTCTACATTGATTTGTGTTGGTGGTGAAATATTTTCTCTGCCTTTTATGAACTCTCATGCTATGAGCAGAACAAATGCGCATAACCGTGGACAATATGCCGGTCTGTTTACGATGGCATGGGCTGTTGCTCAAGTACTTGGTCCCGCAGCAGGTAGTCAGATCGCCTACAATTTTGGATTTCCTGTAATGTGGTGGATAATGGGTGGAATATTTATTGTAGCATCAATGGGCTTTAGTTATTTAAAGAAAAGAGAAAGTGCAGAACAATTGTCCTGAGAATTTCGTACAAACTCTCTTCGAATAAACTTAACATAGAATGAACAGGCCCAATTCACAAATTTATTCTGATTATACCGACGAAGATTTCCGGGTATGGAAAATATTGTTTGACCGGCAAATGGATATTTTGTCACAAACAGTTTCCCGGAATTATCTCGACGCATTGAAAATTGTCAATTTCAGAAACGATAAGATCCCGGATTTTAACGAGGTCAATTCAACTTTGAACGATCTGACAGGTTGGAATCTGCATGTAGTTCCTAATATCAGTCCGCAAAAAGAATTTTTCAAATACCTGTCTGAAAAAAAATTTACAGCTACCTGCTGGTTGCGATCATTTGAACAACTTGATTATATAGAAGAGCCGGATATGTTTCATGATGTATTTGCTCATGTTCCACTTTTAAGCAATACTGCATATTGCAATTTCTTCAAGGGTATCAGCGATATAGCCCTTGAACATATTGATGATCCGAAAGCAATCGAACTGCTTGGAAGAATTTATTGGTTCACTATTGAATTCGGATTGATCAGAGAGAATGATAAATTAAAGATCTATGGCGCCGGAATAATTTCTTCTAATGGAGAAACTAAACATTGTCTGAGTAATGAATGTGAAAAATTGAACTTTGATGTAAATAAAATCATGTCAACCGATTTCAGAACCGATATTCTCCAGGATAAATATTTTGTTATTGATTCGTTTGATCAGCTCTATAATGCACTGCCCGAAATAAGGAAATTAGTAATTAATAATTAACCTTACTCTTCAGAGCGGGAAAAAAACGAAACCACCGTATCCGTTTTCACACAGCCTACAAACCAACAAACATGATTTGTATCTGAATCCAGAATGGCTTTTCCGGAATTGGCCGAACTGTATTTCATTGTAGCCAAAGCCCTGAATGCATATACTCTTACAACTGCGCTCTTGTTTCTGAGTAATCCGAATAATTGCTGTTCGGTTGCCAGTTGTGTCATTCGCTCATACAATGCATAAGTACGGGTGTACTCAGCAGCAAAACCAACACCATTTTCGTCAACACATTCTGAAGTTTCCAGTTCTCTGACGATCTTATTCAGATTGTTCTGATTTTTAATATCCGGAAACCGACTCATGTCCCTTATCGTAACTGATCCAGATTTGGGAATTTCCTGCACTGCTGTCGTGTCTGAAACCGAAATACCTGATTCAGGTTTTCGTGAGGAGCAACTTGAAGAAAGCAGGATTACGAAAAGAACATAGATTATTTTGTACATAGTATAAAGGTAGAGTTCAAAAATTTATTCTGCAACTACTATCAGCAGAATAAAATTTTTACATTGCAGACTTATCAGAACGAATGCACCTGAATTTGAGTTTTTACTTAATTGAACAAACAAATAATGAAAAGTAAGTTACAATACATCTTTCCCGTCTTACTCTTGATTTGTGGTTTGTATTCAATGCCATTAAAAATTATAGAAACCAATCTTTCTAAAATGCCCGGAGATCTGGGTGATACCCGATTTAACAATTATATTCTTGAACATGGGCATAAGTATCTGACAGGGCAAATTGATTCGTTTTGGAATGCACCATTTTTATATCCATATAAAAACGTAACTGCATTATCAGATAATTTAATCGGAACACTTCCCATTTATAGCGTATTCAGATTTGGGACAGACCGGGAAACTTCATTTTTGTTATGGATTATCTCGCTCTTTGTACTTAATTATATTTTCTGTTTCATTGCATTGAAAAAATGGTCCGGAGAAAATATCTTATCCTCCGTAGGTGCTTATATTTTTGCCTTTTCAATTTATAATCTGGGTCAATTTGATCATGTTCAGGTATTGCCAAAATTTATTGCACCACTTGTAATTTTCTGGTGCTGGAAGTTTCTTTCTGAAGGAAAGTCAAAGTATTTTATTTTTATGTCACTTGGACTTATCTATCAGTTTTATTGCGGGATCTATCTTGCATTTTTACTGATCTACATTCTTATGTTTCTAAGCATTTCCTATTTTATTGTTTACAAAGATTTCAAAGTCTTTTCTGGGTTTAAAGAGAAGAAATATTTAGCAACGTTAGCAGTAACAATTATTGCATCAATCGTACTTTTGTTTCCATTGATTCAACCATATCTAGATGTTGCAAAAACAATGGGTATGCGCAAATTTGAATCAGCATTTTCGACCATTCCGCATCTCAGATCTTATTTTTTCGCAACTCCTTCATCCGCAGTATGGAATGTGTTATCTGATCATGGTATCGGTAAACTCGATGTTTGGTGGAATCACTATCTTTTTGTTGGGGCACTTCCTTGGATTGGAGTCTTAACAACAGTCTTTTTGTTGTTTTTTAAAAAGAACGATAAACTTAATAAGAAGCAGAATCTATTTTTCTTAACTACATTATTTCTTTGTGTAATTTTTTGTCTGAACATTAATGGATTCACTTTATATGAATACATTTTTAAAATTCCCGGATTTTCATCAATGCGATCTATTGACCGAATTATTAATCTGGAAGTATTTGTTTTCATTCTTGTATTTGTATTTTCATTTAAAAGTATAATTCAGGCATTTCCGAAAATGCAATTCTTACTTTACTTATTGCCGGTTTTAGTAGTTATAGAAAACCAGGTTGATGCTAATAAAGTAAAGAGATTTGATAAAGAAACATCTCAGTCTCGTATAGCCGATGTTAAGGCGAGAATCGAAAAACAGTATGATCCAAAATATTCTGCAATAGCCTACATGGCATTTCATACTTATGTCGGCCCGGAAGAAAGCGGTTATATGGGATATGTCGCAAGGGCACTTGATGTAATGATCGCTTGTCAGGAATTAAATATTAAATGTGTAAATTCTTATACCGGTTTCGATCCGGGTAATTATCTGAATTTTTTCTATGAGCCACGTGACAGAACACTCAAAGAATGGTGTGAATTCAATAAGACGGATTATTCTTTAGTTCAACATTTGAACGATTTTGGAAGGAAAGAAATTAGCCGGACGAAGATCAATCTAAAAGCATTTAATGGGAAATATATTTCCGCGATTGATAATGAAAATCCGGTGCTTGAAGCCAATAGAGATATTGCCCAAAGTTGGGAAACGTTTTTAATGATCAGATTTGAGAATGGAGAATGTATGATAAAGGCTCAAACAAATTTGATTTTGCATCTGGAGAAAGATTCGATGTCTGAAATTAAAGCGAATAAAATAACAGGATCAGAAGAAGAAACTTTTCGGATTATTGAATTTTCAGATTCAACAGTAGCATTTCAGGCAGCTAACGGAAAATATCTGACCGTAGATAGTTCAACATTCCGAATTGCTGCAAAAGCCCCGGTCGTGGGAGTTGCTGAAAAATTCCGGATAATTGAATTGTAAAGTAAAATTGTACTTCAAATAGTCTTAACTCATTACAATCTTTTCTTACATCTTATTTTCTGTCGGCATTTTTATTTAAACAACTATTTTCATTAAAATGATATTATATAACAGGATGTTTCCAATTTATTGTATTCTGAATTTCTGAAATTATAAATGAACACTATAGAAAAGTTCAATTTTCTTACAGTTATTCTTCAGAATTTCAATCTTGGAAAAATTCAAAATGAGTCATTTTAACTTAATTTCAAGGAACTTTAATTTCTAAGCTGCCGTTTGAATTCACAGATAGGTCTAAGCCCACACTTGGAATTATCTGCTTTCACAATTTCTTTCCAAAGAATTTGCAGAAGCATTTTAATTGAAATTAAATAAATACCACACATATCCATTATGAAAATTCATCCACACAATGCCTCTATGGAGGTGAATTCTGTTTACAAAACAAAACGCTTTGTAAATAAAATCAAAACAAGTTTAATACTTGTTTTCTCAATTCTATCCCTAAATGGAATTGTATCAGCAAACAATCTTCAGATCACCGGTATCTCCGTGAATCAGACTGCAAAGACAGTTTCTTTCTCTGTGTCATGGGATAATAGCTGGAACATTGCCGGTACCGGAGTTCCTAACAACTGGGATGCAGTATGGATCTTTATTAAGTATAAAGATTGTAATGCTACATCAGCTATTCCATTTACACATGGAGCTTTAAGTAATGTACTTGCGAATCATACTATTCCTGCTTCACTGGAAGCAATGACTTCTGTCAACTGGAATGGTACATCAGGTATTACTGAAAGCGTTGCTCAAGGTGCAACACTTGATTTTACGGATGGTATTATGTTGCGTCCAAAAGTTACAGGTACCGGAACTCTGGCTGCCTCAACTGTTGTACTAAACGTTCCTGCCCTTCCTGGTCCGGGAACAAACTTAAGCGTAAATGTTTTCGGAATAGAAATGGTTTACGTTCCTCAAGGTGATTTTACAATTGGTGATGGTAGCGGTACTACTGCTGCTGTAAATAGTTTCCTTGGTTCAAACGTTCTGAACTCTGCATCTATGACAGTTACAGGTGCTTTTGAAACAGGTACATCTACTTTTTATATGAACAACGAACCGGTTGGTTCTGTACTTACAGTAAATAACGTATCGGCTGCTTTTCCAAAAGGCAATTACGGATTCTATATGACAAAGTATGAAATTACAGAAGGTCAGTATATGGAATTCCTGAACACACTTGGAACTGCACAACAAACTACCCGTGCACCGGGAAGCTTTGGTACAAACAGAAATCAACTTCAACAAGCAGTACTTCCATATTCAACAACTCGTCCCGACAGAGCTCAAAACTTTTTAGGATGGGCTGATGTTACTGCATATCTTGATTGGGCATGTTTACGTCCGGGATCAGAAACAGAATTTGAAAAAGCTTGTCGTGGTAACGGATCAACTTTAGGTGAATATGCCTGGGGAAATCTTGTTATCGCCCCGGGAACAACTTTCGCAGGTGCTGCAACGGAAAATGGAACAGAAACTTTCATCGCCGGAAATTGCACATATGGTAACGGTACTTATACTAACGGTGACGGTGCCATTGGACCTGCACGTGTTGGGATCTATGCTACATCAAGCAGTACTCGTCAGACAGCAGGTGCTTCTTATTTCGGTATCATGGATATGAGTGGAAATGTAATGGAATATTATGTTGGTATTCACTCAACGCCTGCTTCTAATGCTTTGACTCGTACATGGGGAAATGGAGCACTTGATGCTGCAGGTCAACATGATGTTACTACATGGCCTGCCAATAACACAACTGCGACTAACGGTAGTGCTGCAAACTTAATCGGTTTACGCGGCGGTGCTTATAACAACGGTATTGCACAGCTTCAGGTATCTGATAGAAACTATATGTATAATAACCCGAACCAAATTGGTAGAAATGCTCAAAATGGCGGACGGGGTATCAGATAATCTCTTTATCATTTTATCCTTTCTCAAGGACCTTGGATGATCCTTCGTGGAAAGTGTTATTGAAATAGTAATAGGACAGAGATATTACATCTCTTCCTATTACTTATTTTAAATCATTACAAAAAAATTTAATAGTAAAAGTTTAATCACTTTAGCAGTTGTACTGGCTGATCGTTGATTGCATTAATTAGATGCTTCCGGTTTGACAATGCATGTTAGTGTTGATCTATAATAAAATTTATGCGGACCAGTTTTATCCTCGCCTTAATTATTTTATTCAGGCTCCCTGCATTTTCGCAATACAGGGGAGGAGATTATAGTGGTTCTGCTGTTTCAATTAGTTCTTGCGTTTCAACTTACTCACCATTTTCAGGAGGATCAAATGACGGATCTTCATTGTCGCAAACTGTTTCCTGTTCAAGTTCAGCAAATATTTATAAAGGTGGTTCATATGACGGCATAGGTGTCAGCATGACTTCATGTACAATGGTTGAAATCTACAAAGGTGGATCTTACCAGGGTTCTTCAATGAGCGCGATTGTTTGTGCAACTACAATTTACAGTGGCGGAGCTTTCAATGGCGGTGGATTTAATTCATGGAATAGTTGTCAGGGAAATATTTATAATGGCGGAAGAAATTCCGGATTTTCAGTTTACAAATTTGAATGTACTGTTGCAGCTTCCGTTTTTACCGGTGGTGCATACGATGGTTTCAGCCTTAGTGCCGGTACATGTGTTACAACTTCGCCACCAATTTATACCGGTGGTCCATACGATGGTTTTTCTACCAGTAAAACATCTTGTATAGTTTCGGCTTCTATTTTAAAGGCGGATCTTATAGTGGCTATGCAGTAGATACAGCTTCTAATTGTTTCTTTTCTTCACTCAGTATATTTTTTGGTGGCCCATATGATGGTTCTTCTGTCGATAAATTTGCACCATGTCCGACTTCATTTTCAATTTACTCAGGCGGATCTTATGATGGATTTCATCTTAATAGCATCTCTTGCCCGCCACCAATCACTGCAATTTATCAAGGCGGTTCATATGATGGATTCAGTTTGAATTCAGCAAGCTGTGCTGTTGCTGCCAGCATTTATAAGGGTGGCCCCTATGATGGATTCTCATCTTCAGGATTCTCATGTGTGTATTCAAATCTGATATACAGAGGTGGACCTTACGATGGAACTTCAGAAGATGGTGTCGCTTGTCCGGTTGCTGCCAGTATTTTTATTGGTGGATCTTATGATGGGTATGCAAGTAATCCTTTTGTTGCTTGTCCAAGCCCGATCAATATTTATAACGGCGGACCTTATGATGGTTTCAGTTCAAGTAGCACAACATGTATTTCAGTCTCTGTGTTTACCGGTGGCTCGTATAGTGGGTTTTCTGTAAATACGGTTTCATCATGTACATTTGCTGCCAGTATTTATTCAGGTGGGCCTTACGATGGAAATAGTCAGGATTTCACAACTTGTCAGTCTACAATTTATTCAGGAGGTTCATTCAGCGGTTATTCAATGGACAGTTACATCGCATGTCTGGCGGATATCTACAAAGGTGGTTCTTATGATGGCCATTCTATTAATTCAACTTTATGTGCACCACCAATTACAGCAATTTATCACGGTGGTTCGTATGATGGTTTAGCAGTTGGAAAAATTTCTTGCTCTGTTGCTGCTACTATATTCTCCGGTGGACCTTATGATGGACACTCAGTTATTGGAACTTCTTGTCCATTACCAATTACAGCTTTTTACAAAGGCGGTCCATACCAGGGAAGTTCTGTCAGCAGTCTCACTTGCGGACCGATGAGTATTATCTTCAAAGGCGGAGCATATGATGGTTCTTCCAATTCAGGAACTTCATGTGCTGTTGCTGCGACGATCTACAAAGGAGGTTCTTATGATGGCTTTGCAAATAACGGTATTGCATGTTTACCGGTTGCACAAATTTTTACCGGAGGTTCTTATAATGGATTCTCAAATAGCAAAACCACTTGTCCATCGACAGTTTCAATTTACTTCGGAGGATCATATGATGGCTTCTCTGCAAATATTGATGCTTGTCCTGCACCACCGGGATCAATTTTCAGTGGTGGACCATTCGATGGACATTCAAAAGGTGTTAGAAACGAATGCGCAACATTATTTACATTCCTGAATGGAGGAATTCACGACGGTGGTGCACTTGCAAGTACAGGTTGTTTAATTCCGCTGCCGGTTGAATTACTTTATTTCAATGCACAACTCACAGATCAGGAAACAAATCCTAATGTGCTTTGTACATGGGCAACTGCAAGTGAAACAAATAATGATTTCTTTACTGTAGAAAAAACGATCGACTTCTTTATATATGAAAAAGTTGGTATCGTTCCGGAAAAGGTAACTCAACACACTTCCAGTCTTATTCATTTGTTGATCCGAGACCATATCCGGGTACTTCATACTATCGTTTGAAACAAACTGACTTCAATGGCAATGAAGAATACTCAAGAACTGTTTCTATAGATCTGAATAAACCTGATGAATTAACTTTGGAAGTTTATCCGAATCCGGTAGTCGGTCCGTTCATTAACGTTAGCATTTCCGGAAGTCGAAATCAGGAAGTCGAACTGAAGATCGTTGATATGCTTGGTAAAGAGCAATACTCTCAAAACATCACATTGAACGACAGAGTTGCTTCCGTTGCGATCAAGAATGATCACTTCATTTCAGGAATCTATTATGTTATTGTAAATAGCGGAACGAAGGACAGGGTGTTTAAGAAAATTATGATTCAATAGTATTCTGGAGTTATATTTTAACACTAAGGTCACTAAAATTTGTCACAAGAACACTTATGAAAAAAGCATCACTTGTGCTCTTGTGCTAAAAATTTAGTGATCTTAGTGTTAAAATTAATAGGTATGCTTAAACGGATAATACCATCCACAGGAGAATTACTACCTGCTATCGGTCTCGGCACGTGGCAAAGTTTTGATGTTGACGAAAGCAATCAATCAAACTTAATTCCGGTTTTGGAGGAGCTGCACAACAGTGGCGGAAGATTGATCGATAGTTCACCAATGTATGGAAGATCTGAAACTGTTATTGGAAACCTCACATCCAAATTAAAATCAAGAAATGATTTTTTCTACGCAACTAAAGTCTGGACAACCGGAAGACAAGCCGGTATCGATCAGATGAAATCATCTATGAAAAAAATGCAGCGGGAGAAAATCGACTTGATGCAAATTCATAATCTGCTCGACTGGAAAACGCATTTGCCCGTTTTAAGAGAATGGAAAGAAGAAGGAATTATAAAATACATTGGCATCACGCATTACCAGGATTCAATGCATGATGAACTTGCCAAAATAATTTCTTCAGAAAAAATTGATTTCGTTCAGTTTAATTACTCAATCGATTCATTGCATGCGGAAAAAGATTAATGAAAGTTGCCGGAGACAATGGTGTTGCAATTTTGATCAACAGACCATTTGGTGAAGGGAGATTGTTTGAAAAAGTAAAAGGAAAAAAATTACCGGAATGGTGTATTGAAGTCGGAATAAAAAACTGGAGTGAGTACTTTCTGAAATTTATTCTTGCTGATCCTAATGTTACATGCGTTATTCCTGCAACTTCTGATGTTCAACATGCAGTAGAAAACTATCGTGCCGGTTCAGTTTCTATTCCGGATTTCGATTTGAGTCGGAAAATGGTCAACTTTTTGAATTATATCTGATTGAATATTGACATTGAATTTTAGTTACCATAGAATTTTCAGAAATTAAATAAATATACAAAGAAAAAGAATCAATCTCATATGCTAGTTTTTAACGAACATTGCGCTACTGGAAAAATCGTTCGAGGATAATTTGATTAAATATATACCATTTTCAAGATGAGTGACATCAATCTTGACTGAATATTCAGAACCTGTCACATCTATCATTTCAACAACTCTTCCAGTCATGTCCAAAATTTGGATTCTGATTGAGCCGATTCTTATTTGTTGAAAAATATTATATATGTTCAATATTTCATGGCAAGGATTTGGGCCAATTGAAATTAAATCACCGTGAAGATTATTAGTATTTGTACATATGTCAACAATAATGGATATGCTGTCTGATTGAATACAGTTGTTACTATCTGTAACAATGACAGTAGCTAGCATTGTATCTGCCACAGAAGAAGTGTAATTGAAAAACGGACCACTGTCTCCGTTCTGCCATAAATAGCTTGTGAAATTTGTTCCTGCATTTAGAATTATCGATTGGTTTATACAGATGGTCGTATCAGGCCCTAAAGTTGGTGGTGCAATTGAATTTCCTATAACACTTATTGTGTCAGTGGACGAACATTGATTTGAATCTATTAAAGTACAGAAATAGGTTCCGGGATTGTGAATGATAAATTGTGAACTGTTGGATCCGTCATTCCATAGAATGGAATCGGAAGAAGGAATATTAAGTTGGATGGAATCATTTAAACAAAGAACCCTATCAGCGCCAAGTTGGATAAACGGCAGCGGGAGAATAAGAATTTCATTTGATCTTACATTGTTTGCACAAGATGTGTTGACTTGTATCTGAAAATTGCTGGAAAAGGAATTACAAAAATTGGTTGATTTGAAGTAGAAATAACTGACCCATCTTCTACCAGACTGTACAGATAATTACCTGATAATGGTGGCGAAACTATTGCAACAAGTGTATCTCCAATACAAGCTGTAGTTGGAAACAATGATAGAGTATGATTATTGCCACGCAAAGTAAATGATGTTGATATTTGTTGGCCGATGGAATCTGTAACAGTTAGAATAAACATTGTATTACTATCAGGAAAAAATATTGGCATCTCTGAATTTGGATATAGAATATTTAAAGTGTCATTCCAGTTTATTGAATATGGTGGATATCCACCTGATATAGTTATCAGACCATAATTTGGACTACGCTGACAACTAATCGTGTCACTAAAATTAATAGAAACTGTAAGTATATTGACGGTGTCAATTACCCATGAATAATGTTCGTATTTATGGTTTAACGGATAGTGATATCTATCTGAATAAATTAAATTATCATTTACGTCGTATTGGAAATAGTAATTATAACCATCTGAACCTGTACGATCACTTAGTACTTTTCCTGTTGAATTGTATTCAATGCCTGTGGAACTGAGATATGTCAGCACCCCGGAATTGAATGAATAGTATGTTATCAAATAACCTCCAAAATTTCCGAAAGTGTATTTTGTAAGTTTAACAGTGTCGTTGCATAATCCACTCGGACATTCAATTTCGAAACGATCAATGGTTGATGGGGCTTGGGTATAATCGAATAGAAATAGGTTGGTGTTCTGATAAACTCCTGAAATATATTGCTGACATGTAGAATCAATCGGTTGTCCTATCGGATCTCTTGTGATTAGATAACGGTAGGTTGTATATGTTGGAATTCCTGAAACAGATGTGACTTCATTGATGTCAGTCTGTATTAAAAAATTATTATTATCATAAGTGTTTATTGTAATAGTTGAATCAGGTGTTCCTGTAAAATAATTAATCTGCAGACTTTGAGAAATATTTCCGGCTGCATTGAATTGATAATTTGCAGTATCTAATAGGCTAAATATGCCGAAATTCATTCCCCTAAATCCATATATTTCAAGTTGACCACTTGAAGAATATTGAAATGATTGCCGATAAGTTTCAGTGAGAACTGTATTGTTGATGGACTGAATAGTAAAAAGTATGACGTTGCCATTAATATCATATGTACAAGTACGCCTTTCTTTAAGTATTGGAATGCCGGTCGGAGAATAAAAATAGTATTCCCTGAGGATTGCTCTCCCAAATGCATCACGAGTTATCTCCCATTTGTCATAAAAAATATAGGATGTAGAATCAATTTGAAATCTGTCAATTGTAATTGTATCATTATTGGCATCTCTATCAACTGTTGTTAAAATATGAAGCTTGAAATCGAATAAACTGTCAATTGTCAGTTCGTCATTTAGGTCATAGTAATAATGATGAACACTATTTAAAGCATACCCTAGCGTATCAATCGAAAGAAAATTACTATCTGTGATCAAATTCCAATTCAAGTCATAATAATAATTTACATATTCCCCATAAGATTGAGGATAATAAGCATCAAAAGTACGTCCAACTTTTTCTGCTTTTATTAAATGTCCTTCGGAATCATATCTTTTTACACCATAACTTTGAGAATATAAATTTCCGCTCACTTCCAACTCACCTCTGGTTATTGCAAGGCTGTCTTGTCCTGATGAGTATATAAAATTGAGAATTAGAATTATAAACGGGAAAGTTGTTTTCATAATATTGAATATAATTATAAGTAGGAAGTTAATGTAAAAAATGAAGTGAAATCTATTAATTGAGATTTTATTTTACATATATATTGTGCATTATTGCCCAAATTCCCATCTTCCTCAAGTCTAATATACCTCAGGCCAAAGTATAGTAAGATGAATTAATTGTTTTGTTTTACATTTAGATTTATAATTCCTGTCCTTTATGCTAAACCGAATCATCTCATCAACCTAAGAGAATACAACGAGAGAAAACAGACTTGATATTTGCTCTAAAAATCGCTTTCCTTCCAGCCACTTTTTGAATCTCAAGAACTTTTCTTATTTTCATAGCCACATTTGCTGAATTTATATTTTACCGTTAACCCTAAAATTAATTCTCATGAAAAATATTTACTTACTTTCCTCTTAATTATTTCGATCAACCAACTATTTGCTCAATGTACTGTTTCGTTAATTGGTGTTACTAACTCGGGTTGCGATAATCAGAGTGGACAAATAACTTTACAAGCAGATAGCGGAACTGCTCCATACACATTTTATTTTCAGGCAAACCCGAATTCCACTTCCGGTTTATATACTATAACCAGCTTGACTGCCGGTGTATATAGTTTTTTTACGATCGATGCAAGTGGTGATACATGTAGTGGTGCTACGACAGCTACAGTTCTTCCAATTTCTGCAAATCCGCTGAGTGTAACTTATAATTTAATCTATCCTTCATGTTTTACTTGCAATGATGGAAGTATTTCACCCAGTGTGTTTGGAGGATCTCCTCCTTATTCGTATTCGTGGAGTAATGGTGTAACAACACCTATAGCGAGTAATCTTTTAAGTGGGATTTATATATTTTATGCAGTTGATGGAAACGGTTGTATGGTAACTGACACCATTAATCTTTATCCGGGACATCATTCTATCACAGGTACCGTTTATTGGGATTTGAATGGAAATGGGTTAATAGATTCTACAGACATAGGTTTAAACGGTCAACAGATATTGCTTACTCCATCAATGCAAATTGCTTATACGAATCAAAATGGAAATTATCTTTTAAATGATACAATAGGAAATTACACAATTGAATATTCTGCAATAGGAAATTTTTCAATTGCAGGTGGACCTGTTTCATACAATATTGTACTTAACAGCGATACAACAGGATTTGATTTTTTAATAATGCCGGATACGTTTTATCATGAAATGACTTCTTCCATTACTGCTCCGCTTACACGTTGTAATCTAGTTGGTGGAATCATTACCAGTTTTCAGAATATAGGAACATATTTAGATTCTTTTACTGTTGAATTGACATTAGATACCAATTTGGTATATAATTATTCATATCCCGCAGGAACGGTAAACGGTCAAACAATCACATATAGTTTTGCAAATTTAGTTCCCGGACAAACTATTAATATTCAAACGTCCTGTTTGTTTCCAGCGGCTGGTAGTGTTTTTGAGATCAATGGAGTAGTAAATCAATTTGACACAGCTGGTGTCATAGTCAATCAAAATATTCTTCATTTTACAAATACCGTTAGGTGCTCTTATGATCCGAATGATAAATCTGCATTCCCTCTCGGTGTAGGTGTAGACAGCGCTGTAGTTATGGATCAGGAATTATTATATCAGATCCGTTTTCAAAATACAGGGAATGATACTGCATTTAATGTTTTTGTGATGGATACTCTTGATGCAGGATTGAACCCTCAATCAATGCAATTGGTTGGTACTTCTCATCCGTGTACAGTAGAAAGAATGAATAATAACATTCTGAAATTTAATTTTGATAATATTCTTTTACCTGATAGTAATATTGACGAAGCTTCAAGTCACGGTTATATCTTATTCCGTATAAGCGGAAGTTCATCGAATGTTGATCCTACGCCTGTAAATAATACAGCATATATTTATTTTGATCAGAATGCTCCTGTGGTGACGAATACTACCATGAGAACTTTCAGCAATAATCTTGTTTCCGGAATTCGCGATTTAAAAAGATCAATTGACTTTTCTATTCAGCCAATGCCTGTCACGGATCATGCTCGTGTGATCATCAACTCCAATGAAACCGGAAACTATGAGATTTTAATTTATGATCTTCTTGGTAAGAAAAATTTCATTGCTGATAAATTTGTTGGCATTGAATATTTATTGAACACAGAAAAACTTTCAAAAGGAGTTTACATTGTTCAGATCACAAATGTAAAAACTTCTGAATCCGGAAATTTAAAACTCATTAAACAATAATCTATTTGCTCTGCTTGATTGGAAAACACATTTACCTGTTTTAAGAGAATGGAAAGAAGAAGGAATTAAAAATTATATTGGCATCACACACTATCAGGATTCAATGCATGATGAGCTTACAAAAATAATTTTTTCCGAAAAAATTGATTTTTCCAATTTAATTATTCAATCGATTTACTGTACTAAGAGAAAAAATTATTAAAAGTAGCCGGAGACAATGGTGTTGCAACTTTGATCAACAGATCATTTGGTGGTGGCAGGTTGTTTGAAAAGTAAAAGGGAAAAATTACCGGAATGGTGTATTGAAGTCGGAATAAAAAACTGGAGTGAGTATTCCCGACTATAATTTAAGACGGAAAATGGTCAATCAACTTAATTTAATCTGACCTATTTAATAATTGAAATCTTGAATTGATAATTAACCTTTCCACTTTCTGAAAGTAATTTTCCTACATAAATACCATTTGAAAGATTCTCAAGTTCAATATCAGTTTCTGCTGATTCTAGTTCTGCTGATTTTACGAATATTCCTTGTAGATCATAAATTTTAAGTAAAATATTTTCATTAATACTTTCCGGCGTTTTTAAATGTATGTTTCCATTCGTTGGATTAGGATAAACTGACAATTCTTTTTCTGAATTAGAAATATAACCAACACCAAGAATAGTGTTTTCCCGCCATATTCCTTGATATTCTGAACCAATATATAATCTGTCATTAATCAATGTCAAATTTCTTGATTCAAATGGAAGGTTTGAATATAATGGCGTCCAGTCAATTCCATTATTAGAAGAAGTGTAAATTCCATTCTTTCTTAGCAAGCCAATTAACTCGCCATTTCTTCCAACGATTGAGTGTGGAGTAAGCTGGGTTCCTCTGTGATCTTGGCACACCGTTTAAAGGAGATTGATTCCATGTTTGTCCGGAATCCAAACTTGTATAGAGTGTTGAAGCAGTTGTCGAAATAAGTATATTATTTACAAAAGTTGTATTCGAAAGATATAAATTATTAGTCTGGGATGGAATGCAGTATAAATATGTCCAAGATGATGTTACGGGATCAAACTTAAAGATGCCGCCAGTAAATGTATTTGCAATTAGATCATTTCCTATCGCGCATAACGTACCGGAAAAATTTGAACTAGTAGTACATCCCGAAATGATTGGAAGAGGAGGTAGTGACGTCCAATTATCCCCAAGGTCATCACTATAAAAAAGTTTAGTGCTTGTTTTGCAATAGAATCTGTTATTTATTTTGATAGGTGGACTGTATAAAACGACGTTTGAACTCGAACCTGTATTTAATCCCTGTTGCCAGGTAATCCCCGATCGTAACTTCTAATGAAGTAAAGATTTGTAGAAAAGATGCTGTCGCCGCTTACAATTATTGATGACATATTTCTATTTATAGTATCCCAATTTAGGCCATCAGTTTCACTTTTATTAAGAATATTTAGTTCAGCTGTGCAATACAAAACATTGCTATTCCCTTCTAAATTTAAAATGAATTGACCTTTGATTCCAGAACATGATAAATATGCAGAGTCGAGAGATGGAATATAGTGGACAAGATTGTAAAGTTCATTGCTAAAGGATAATTCATCTCCATTTGGCAAAGTATAGCGATTCTGATATCGTACTTGATATGGAATTGGAGAAGCTGTCCAGGTTATACCAAAATCACTAGACACAGTATAATTATTTGATCGATCTACCCAATATAATAAATTGTCTGCTGACCGAAGGAAGAAAAATATTGTTGAGTCAATTGTCACTGATGTATTCCATGTTATACCTCTGTCTTCACTTTTCATAATTGATACAAAACCTGGTGGACCCCATTTATATCCGAATACTAAAGAGTCAATTATAAGTTTATGTTGAATCTGATCTAGTGAGTCTATTCTTGAAAAATTTAAGGTAGTATCAGAAATATAATGTTTGGACTCAAGAGAATCGAAGCTCACTAGATAAAGAAAATTGTTGCTGAAGACGGATCCTACAAACTCTCCACCATCAGGCATGTTTATCGGATAATAAGTGCTGCCAAAATCGTCAGATTCAAGAATAGTTGGAGCTGCACTTACAATTATTTTATTGCCAAATCTATTTAGCGAAGGTTCAATTATATATGTGTATATTAGTGTATCAAGCGGCCAAGTTTGGCCACCATCAAAACTTTTTGTCACATGTATACTATCGTACGAATCATAAACTTCAATTCCGGAAAAATAGAGAAGTACTATGGTATCAGAAGATGTTAACATAGAACAAATCTGCTTACCTTGAAAATCGGAAAATGCTACCCAATTTCTCCCTTCATTTGGAGAGATATACAAATTCTGCATTGATCCGCAGAGGATACCTGTTGAAATTTTTGCAAAACAATTTGGAAAGCATCCCTCTGGACCATTTAGTTGTGTGAATTGGGCCATTCCGTTTAGACTTGAAAACAGGAAAGTTGCAAGTAATATGAAAGTGTTTTTTAGGTTCATTTTTAAATATTCTATGGACTTAAAAATATGGAAATTCTTTCAATCAGCTAACTTTTGCTTTAAAGCATTGTTTATGAGTACATAAAACCCACTAAAAAGGTTGGATTTCACCCCCTGAAAGCCTACCTTTGTACCTGATTTTAAAGCAGAAAGGCAAAAAATGATAACGGTAACAGAGCGCGCCAAAGAAAAAGCGCTGGAATTGATTCAAAAAGACCATAAACCGGCTGATTCGTTCATTCGAGTGGGTGTGGAAGGTGGCGGTTGTTCAGGTTTGACATACAAACTGGACTTCGATAATGTGCAATTACCTGAGGACAAAGTGTTTGAAGATAAGGGAATTAAGATCGTTTGCGACAAGAAGAGCTTCCTGTACCTGATTGGTACTGAGCTTGATTTCTCAGATGGACTGAATGGTAAAGGATTCAATTTTATCAATCCAAATGCTTCCCGTACTTGTGGTTGTGGTGAAAGTTTTTCGGTGTAATTTTTTTTGCCCGAATTCCTTAATTAGATTAAGTCTGATTAAAGATAACGTTCGATAACGTTGTTTTTAATTTAATAAAGAAGTAAATAAAACATCAGGGACTAATTCCCATTGATTCATGTCAGATACAAAGATCATAGACGATATCACCCAAAGCGAATACAAGTATGGCTTTGTCAGTAATATCGAATCCGATAATGCACCGAAAGGATTGAACGAAGAGATCGTTCGGTTCATCTCTGCAAAAAAAAATGAACCTGAATGGTTACTCGAATGGCGATTGAAATCTTTTCGTCATTGGTTAACTATGACCGAACCGAAATGGCCGAATGTTCATTATCCGGAAATTAATTTTCAGGATATCATCTATTACTCTGCACCGAAACAAAAATTACACTGAACTCACTGGATGAAGTTGATCCGGAAATTCGTGCAACGTTTGATAAACTTGGCATCTCTCTCGAAGAACAAAAACGTTTAACAGGTGTTGCTGTTGATGCTGTCATCGATAGCGTTTCTGTAAAAACAACTTTTCGCGGAGCACTTGCTGAACTTGGAATAATCTTCTGTTCATTCAGTGAAGCAGTTCATGATCACCCGGAACTGATAAAAAAATATTTAGGCTCTGTCGTTCCGAGTACCGATAATTTTTATGCAGCATTGAACTCCGCAGTTTTCAGCGATGGTTCTTTCTGTTATATTCCAAAAGGCGTTCGTTGCCCGATGGAATTATCGACGTACTTCAGAATAAATTCTGCCGGCACCGGACAATTCGAACGTACACTCATCATCGCTGATGAAGGTGCATTCGTTAGTTATCTGGAAGGTTGCACTGCTCCAATGCGTGATGAAAATCAATTGCATGCTGCAGTAGTAGAAATTTACGCTCACAAAGATGCACAGGTAAAATACAGTACAGTACAAAACTGGTATCCGGGCGATAAAAATGGAAAAGGCGGAATCTATAATTTCGTAACCAAGCGCGGAATTTGTGCAGGTGATAATTCAAAGATCTCATGGACGCAAGTTGAAACAGGTTCATCTATCACCTGGAAATATCCGAGTGTGATTTTGAAAGGTGATAATTCTGTTGGTGAATTCTATAGTGTAGCCGTAACGAATAATTATCAGCAGGCTGATACCGGAACGAAAATGATTCACCTCGGAAAAAATACGAAGAGTACAATCGTATCAAAAGGTATTTCCGGTGGACATAGTCATAACAGTTACCGTGGACTCGTTCGCATTTCACCAAAAGCAGAAAATGCCCGCAACTATTCGCAATGTGATTCACTATTACTCGGCGACAAATGCGGCGCACATACATTCCCATATCTTGAAGTAAACAATAAATCAGCAACAGTAGAACACGAAGCTACAACATCAAAAGTCGGCGAAGACCAGATCTTTTATTGCAACCAACGCGGCATCTCTAACGAAGATGCAGTAGGACTGATTGTTAACGGTTATTGCAAAGAAGTCTTTAACCAACTACCAATGGAATTCGCTGTGGAGGCGCAGAAGTTGCTGGCGGTTTCTTTAGAGGGAAGTGTGGGGTGATTTTGTTTGCTGGTTGCATGTTACAGCATATTAGTATGCCTAAAAAAATAAAAGTAAATAAGTTGGTTCATTGGTAACCTGCAAACCTGAAAATTGCAACCTGCAAACCAAAGTTGATAAAGTACATTAGAATTAAACAAAAAAAATGCTATCAATTAAAAATCTATCTGCTAGAGTAGAAGATAAAGAAATATTAAATGGCTTCAACCTCGAAGTAGGTAAAGGAGAAGTCCACGCCATCATGGGCCCTAACGGTTCAGGAAAAAGCACTCTTGCTTCAGTATTGCGGGGAGAGAAAGTTATGAAGTCACTGATGGTGAAGTAAAGTTTAATGGAGAGGATCTTTTAGATATGTCGCCCGAAGACAGCGCACGTAAGGGGTTATTTCTTGCTTTTCAATATCCCGTTGAAATTCCCGGAGTAACGAATGCTAACTTTCTAAAGACAGCATTAAACGAAGTTCGTAAATCAAAAGGTCTTGCGCCGATGGATTCGAAAGACTTTTTGGTGTTGATGAAGGAAAAGATGAAACTCGTTGAAATGGACAAAGCAATGACGCAGCGTTCAGTGAATGAAGGTTTCAGTGGAGGTGAGAAAAAACGCAATGAAGTTTTTCAAATGGCAATGCTCGAACCGACGCTTTCTATACTTGATGAAACTGATTCAGGTCTGGATATTGATGCCTTGAGAATTGTTGCTAACGGTGTGAATGCATTGAGAAGCCCTGAACGTTCTTTCATCGTTATCACTCACTATCAGCGATTACTTGACTATATCGTACCTGATTTCGTTCACGTATTGTACAAAGGAAAAATAGTAAAGTCCGGGACAAAAGAACTTGCTTTCGAACTGGAAGAAAAAGGTTACGACTGGATCAAAGAAGAAGTAGATGCAGCCAAAGTATAATTGGCAGAAACATTATGAATACAACGATCAATACAATGCCGGAATATTTAACACGGTATTTTGAAAATAATAATCTGGCGGGACCTGCTGTTTTGAAGCAGATCAGAAAAGATGCGCTTGCACGTTTTGAAGCATTAGGAATTCCTTCGACTAAACATGAAGAATGGAAGTATACAAATCTCGCACAACTTTCTAAATCAGAATTTCATCCCGCACTTTATCATACACTTTCTGAAAACGATGTTGTGAATGATATGATCGCCGGAAAAGATGTTGTTCTTATGGTTTTTGAAAATGGAAGATTTAACGAAGAACTTTCGAATTTCAATGACCTTCCTGAAGGGGTCACTATCGGAAATCTTTCCGATAACTTAGATAATACTTTAGTAGTTGAAAATATTTCACGCCACGCTTCTTTTCAGAATGAAGCTATGGTTGCATTGAACACAGCACATATTTCAGAAGGTTCATTCATTCACATTGCTAAAGGCGTAATATTTGAAAAACCAATTCATCTGATGTACATCTCCGGTGGTGAAGCTGATACTCTTGCATTACCAAGAAATCTGCTTATCGCAGAAAAAAATTCTTCAGTGAATGTCATTGAAAGTTTTCACTCTCGGGGCAGAGAAACGTCTTTTATCAATATCGTTACTGAAGTTGTAATGGAAGAGAATGCAAAAGTTGAGTGGTCAAAAATTCAACTTGAGAATTCTAATACAATTCATATTAGTCATACTGAATGTACTCAGGCAGTGAATTCGAATTTTGATATTCACACCATTACTTTTGGAGGAAAAATAGTCCGGAACAATCTGCACATTGTATTGAACGGAAAAAATATTACTGCAAACCTCAACGGATTGTATGTTGGTGGTGGTGATTCGCTGATCGATAATCATACGCTTGTTGATCATGCAATGCCTAATTGCCAGAGTAATGAACTTTACAAAGGTGTTTTAGATGGCAGATCTAAAGGTGTGTTCAACGGAAAAATTTTCGTTCGTAAAGATGCCCAGAAATCAAACGCTTATCAATCGAATAAAAATATTTTGATGTCTGACGAAGCTTCCATGAATGCAAAACCGCAACTGGAGATCTTCGCTGATGATGTTAAATGTAGCCACGGTGCTACAACCGGTCAACTCGACAAAGAAGCCCTCTTCTATTTACGCAGTAGGGGTATCGGTGAAGAAGCGGCACGGGCTTTTCTTACCATTGCTTTTGCTGAAGATGTTCTCAACAGAATTACGAATGAAACACTTCGTGAAGAATTGAAATCACGAATCAGCGAAAGATTAATTGCAAAAAATTAATGGACAGTGTAATTACAGATCCGGTGACTAAAGCACCATTTGATGTTGAATCTGTCAGACGAGATTTTCCTGTACTGAAAGGAAAAGCTCATGGAAAACCTTTGATTTATTTTGATAATGCTGCGACAAGTCAGAAACCACAGGTGGTGATTGATAAACTGGTCGACTATTACTCTAATTATAATGCTAACATTCATCGTGGTGTTCATTATCTAAGTCAGAAAGCTTCGAATGAATTTGATGTTGTTCGCTCAATCGTTCAGAAATTCATTAACGCTTCTTCTGAAAGAGAGATCATTTTTGTTAAAGGAACTACCGAAGGAATAAATTTAGTCGCATCGACTTATGGCCGGAAGAATGTAAAGGCCGGTGATGAAGTGATTGTGTCTGCAATGGAGCATCATAGTAACATCGTTCCATGGCAAATGCTTTGTGAGGAAAAAGGAGCTACTCTGAAAGTCATTCCGATGAATGAAAAAGGAGAGATCATAATGGATGAGTATAAAAAATTACTGTCTGATAAAACGAAATTTGTCAGCGTAGTTCATACTTCAAATTCTCTTGGTACGGTGAATCCGGTGAAAGAGATCATTCGTCTTGCTCATGAAAGAAATATTCCTGTGATGGTGGATGCTGCTCAAGGTATTGTACATTCAACAATCGATGTACAAAAACTGGATTGTGATTTTTTAACTTTTTCAGGACATAAAGTATTTTCTCCAACAGGAACAGGTGTTTTATTTGGAAAAACTGAATTGCTTGAAGCGATGCCACCATATCAGGGTGGAGGTGAGATGATCAGTTCAGTGAAATTTGAGAAAACGACTTACAATGAGATACCATATAAGTTTGAAGCCGGTACTCCTAATATTGCTGATGTAATTGGTTTAGGAGCCGGACTGAATTATTTTTCCGGAATTGATCAGGCAGGAGCGCATGCTCATGAGCAGGCTTTGCTGAAATATGCTTCGGAGAAATTGTCTGCTATCGACGGAGTACGACTGATCGGAACTGCAAAAGAAAAGGCAAGTGTTGTTTCATTTGTCATTGATGGATTGAATGCACTTGATGTCGGAATGTTTCTTGATACGATGGGAATTGCTGTCCGCACCGGACAACATTGTACTGAACCTGTAATGGATCAATTCTGTATTCCAGGAACAATACGAGCTTCGTTTTTATTCTATAACACATTTGCTGAAATCGATTCTTTAATAGAAGGAGTGAAAAGGCAATTAAATTACTGAAGAACTAAAATGAAGATCGAAGAAATTGAAAAATCAATAGTTGAAGATTTTGAACTCTTCGATGAATGGGCTGAAAAATATCAGTACATCATTGAACTGGGACAAAAACTTCCACCTCTTGATGATAAATATAAAATTGAAGAAAATAAGATCAAAGGTTGCCAAAGCAGTGTTTGGTTAAATGCATATAGTAAAGAAGGAAAAGTATTTTTTGAAGCTGACAGCGACTCTACCTTTGTGAAAGGTGAGATTGCATTACTTATAAATGTTCTTTCCGGACAAGATCCAAAAGATGTTGTTGAAACTGATTTAAAGTTCATCGATGAAATTGGATTACGTCAGCATATTGCAGTTACCCGCGCTAACGGACTTGCATCAATGATCAAGCAAATGAAATTATACGCATTAGGTTTGAACTCGAAACAATCGGCATGACAGAAAACACGCCATCAACTATAACTCCAGACGGTCATCCGGTCAGATCGTTACGTGAACGAGTGATTGAAACATTGAAAACATGTTACGATCCGGAAATTCCTGTCGATATCTATGAGCTCGGATTAATTTATGAGATCAAAGAACTTCCCGGGAACGACTTGCATATTAAAATGACATTGACATCACCCGCATGTCCGGTTGCTGAAACTTTACCGGTTGATGTAGAAAATAAATTAAAATTAATGCCCGACGTTAACAATGCCACAGTAGAAATCACATTCGACCCGCCATGGGAAAAGGATATGATGAGTGAAGAGGCGAAGTTGGAGTTGGGGATGTGGTGAGTCGAAGTTCAATGTTCAAAGTTCAAAGTTCAAAGTTGGCTTCGTAGGTGACTACGAAGCCAACTTTGAACTTTGAACATTGAACAAAAAAAACATTCTAAAGAAAATGGAACCTATCATAAATAAAGTAGCTTCTTCCGGTCTTATCACCATCGACCTTGAAGATCTCTATCCTGAAGAAGAGCGTATACTTTTTGATCTAAAGCCGTGGTTGTTTCAGGAATTGATACTTAAAGAAAAAGACTTTCGTGAAAATTTAAAAACGCACGACTGGAGTCAATACAAAGATAAATTTGTTGCTGTTGTTTGTTCAGCTGATGCAATTGTTCCGGCGTGGACGTACATGTTGATTTTTTCCCAGCTTGAACCTGTTGCTAAAAAAATTATTTTCGGTGATCTGAAGAGACTTGAAGAAGAAATTTTTGAAGATGTGATCGATTCAATCGATGCAGAAAAGTATCGTGATCAACGTGTGATCATTAAAGGCTGTTCGAAAAAAGAAATTCCACTTTTTACTTATGCTGCATTGACTGCTAAGCTTCGTCCTTTTGTAAAGAGTATCATGTTTGGGGAACCTTGTAGTACTGTGCCGGTGTTCAAGAGGAAGGACACTGTTTAAATTAGGTCAAAGGTTAAAGGTCAAAGGTCACGCGGACTGGCAAAACTCCTAGCTTAATTGGAAATTTCGACTTTTTCTGTGGTTTTTCTGCGTTTTCTGCGCAATTCTGCGGGAAATAAATTTTTGTCGCTATTATTTTGGAATATGCTGAAAATTGATTTGCTTTGTATCGCAAAGTACTTTTAAATCAATCAAAAATGAACCAGCAGGAAAAGCAACTAGAAACACTGACAGAGATCCGTTCACTCATGGAACGCTCTTCACGTTTTATTTCTCTCAGCGGACTCTCAGGAATATTTGCAGGAATTTTTGCTCTCCTGGGCGCAACTGCTGTCGCTGTTAATTATGGTTTTACATTCGATTCAATGTTTTATTATGGAAAAGCAGAACTTGAAACAGGTGAAGCAAATTTGTCTTTTTATATTTTCTTTGGAATTATTGCATTAAGTATGGTTGTCGCTTCGCTGACTTTTGGTTACTACTTTACTTCTAAAAAAGCAAAAAAGAATAACCTTGCAGTATGGGATTCATCTGCAAAAAGATTACTCATTAATTTATTTATTCCTTTAGTTACCGGCGGATTGTTTTGCGAAATTTTAATTTATCACGAACTACTTCCACTTGTTGTTCCTTCTACACTTATATTTTACGGACTTGCTTTACTCAATGCAAGTAAATACACATTAAACGATATTCGTTTTTTGGGAATCTGTGAAATTATTCTTGGATTAGCTTCAGCTATATTTGTGAAATATGGATTACTTTGCTGGACAATCGGTTTTGGTTTACTTCATATCATTTATGGTACAGCAATGTATTACAAGTACGAGCGATGAAAAATTATATCGACGATCTTAATAAAGCATTCGAAAGCAGGATCAGGCTCGGTATCATGTCCATTCTCATGGTCAATGATTCGGTTGACTTTAATACTTTCAAAGAATTGCTCAATATTACAGATGGTAACCTTGCCAGTCATGCTGCTGCCTTAGAAAAACTGGAATTCATTCTGATCAGAAAACAATTCGTTGGAAAAAAACCTAATACGACTTATGCAATTACAAAAAAGGGACGTAAAGCTTTCGGAGAACATCTCGATGGACTTGAAAAATTATTAAAAAAAAGAGAGTGATATTTTTTTATACCATCACTTTGAAATACAAAGTACTTTTAAATAAAGAAACTAGAAACTCATACAAACGAAATTAATCCTAAATATATCTAAAATGAAAAAGAACGATTGGATACTGATCATCAGTGTAATCTTATACAGCTTCCTATTCTATAATCAATTTGCAGGAGTGAATTTTTTAATTTTCAACATCGCTCTGATAATTGGATTATTGTTGAAAGAAAGGGAACTTGTTAAAAATAAAAAGTGGAAACTTTCAGCATTCCTGAGTCTGGGAACTTCTCTGGCAATAACCATTTATGGAAACGGACTCGCAGTATTTGCAAATGTTATTGCTTTAAGTTTGCTTTCTGCATTTAGTTTAAGAAACAACAATTCATTTTTAATATCACTTGCATTTTCTTTTTATTCTTATGCAACGTCCGTTTTTTATATGGTACTGGATTGGCAAAAGCGAGCAAATAGTGAAGCAACAAAATCAGTACCTTCAGTTAAAAGAACATTTCTGATCATAATACCTGTTCTGATCACAATATTCTTTTTGTTTCTCTACAGAGCGTCAAATCCATTGTTCAATGATTTTATTAAGAAAATAAATCTGGATTTTATTTCATTTGAGCTTATCTTTTTTACAATATTTGGATTTATACTTCTTTATGGTTTTTATTATCACAGAAAGATAAATCTTATCTCTGCGATAGATGAAAATTCTAAGCAATCTATATCAGCCGGCGCAAGCGAATCCACATTAATATTTGGAAAATCACTTTCGCAAAGCGATGAATTATTTTCAGGAAAACTTCTCTTCGTCTTGTTGAATATTCTGGTGCTAATAATAAATATTCTGGATTTTGACTTTTTATTTATTAGTCATCATTTACCGGAAGATGTAACATATTCTCAATTTGTTCATCAGGGAATCGGAGCATTGATCTTTTCAATTGTTATGTCTGTACTGATTATTCTCTTCTATTTCCGGGGCGGGATCAATTTTTCGAAAGATAATAAACTAATAAAGACACTTGCTTACTTATGGATAATTCAGAACGTGATCATGCTAATCTCAACCTCAATGAGGAACGGCATGTATATAAATGAATATGGACTGACATATAAACGAATTGGAGTATTTATTTATCTTCTTCTTACTACAATTGGTCTGATTACAACATCTATAAAGATCGCAAAATATAAAACCACATCCTTCCTTATCAGGATAAACTCTTGGCTGTTTTATTTTGTTCTTGTTATTTCATGTTTTGTAAATTGGGATATGTTTATCACCAATTACAATATTAAACATAGTGGGAAAGTCAGTAAAGATTATCTGGTTATGCTTTCTGAAACAAATCTCCCGGAACTTTTTAAACTTGAAAAGGAAGACGTTAAATTAATGAAATCTGTTATTGGTGATTCGGTTACTGATGCACAGAGATATTATGAAGTACAATTGGGGACTAAACTTTTTGAATTTATGAAGCAGGATAAACAAATGGATTGGCGGTCCTGGAATTATGATCATTCACAAGTGAAGAATGATCTTATCGATTTAAATAGTCGTTCTGAAATCCCACGGGTCAGGTTAGTAGAGAAAGGATTATATGATCTCAATGTAATTAAAGAGTTCTGGAATTTGACAGACTTGGATGTTCAGTCGAATTACATAAGATCTGTATCTGAAATTAAATTCTTCCCCGGACTTGTAAAACTTGATCTTGGTTGGAATCGAATTTCGAGATTGGAAGGAATTGATAATCTTCAAAAGTTAGAGTATCTTAATTTGAGAGGAAATCCTATCACAGACTATTCGCCTTTACTTAAGCTGAATAATCTTAAAGAACTTCATTTGCCGATAAATATATCGAATGCACAAGTAGACTCCCTGAAATTACGTTTCCCGGATTTGATTCTTGTCAAGTATTAATTAATTGTTCTACTGCTAATAATTAAAAACAATGAAAACGATCAAATCAACCATGCTGTGGTTGACCCTGTTTGGTATAGCTATGGGTTTTCTTGAGACCTCTGTTGTAATTTATTTGCGGAAAATTTACTATCCGGATGGATTTCGCTTTCCATTAGTTGAAATTGGAAATGATATTTTATTGGTGGAAATATTAAGAGAATTTGCAACTATGATAATGCTTTTATCTATTGGATTGCTGATTGGAAAAACAAAATTACAACGATTCGCATTCTTTATTTTCAGTTTCGCTGTTTGGGATATATTTTATTACATCTTTCTTAAAATATTAATTGACTGGCCGGAATCATTTCTGACACCTGATATTTTATTCTTAATTCCTGTTCCGTGGGTTGGACCGGTAGTGACACCGATCATCTTGTCTATATCAATGATTGTTTTATCATTTATTATCCTCCGACACGAAGAATCGCAGAAATCTAATTCTTTATTAAGAAGGGATTGGGTGCTATTGATCAGTGGGAGTCTAATTGCAATTATTTCATTCCTGATCAATTTTATAAAAACACTGGAAGAAATGATGATGTCTTCAGTTTTTGGAAATAAAATGTCCATCGAAATAATTGAGCCAAACTTTTCATACCTTAACTGGACAGTATTTGGAATTGGCGAATGCCTGATTGTCTATGCAATTATCGGTATCATGAAAAAGAAACCGTTAATTGCATAGATTATTATCAGGAATAAATTTATTCGATTACCAATTTTTTCACCACGGAATAATCTCCGGAAAAGATTTCAGCAGAATAAATTCCGCTTGCAAATGATGAAGTATTTACCTGAACGTTATCAGAATTGAGATCAGCCTGGTAAATAATCTTACCAAGCATATCAGATACACGAACCTTCAAGTTGTTTCCTTTCAATCTGGAGACATCGATTGTTATATTGTTTTTTGCAGGATTAGGATAAATTGAAAAATCCAAAAATTTGTTTTCATCTATTCCTGTGAACAAATCATGTGAAGGCCATGAGGTAACTTGCGATAGGGCATTCCATACAAGATTATCTACATCAGTTGATAGTTGTGTACCATTTGCCGGACGAGTATTTAAAAGAATAGCCCAGTTTAATTGTAAATTTCCTGCCCGAACGAATTCTGTTGTTGTACCCGACAAAGATCCATTATGCCACCAGTTGTTAAAGGAGTTTACGGCAAATCCACATGCATAATTTGGATCGGTTGTCGATGGTTTGATCATCGTGTCAATTGTTGCTGTTGTAAGGATATCCGGCTTTGTTGTAAACCGATCGACAGAAACTAAAAATTTGCATAGATCTTCTGCAGACGAAACCCAGCCACCATGAGCATCCATGTACTCAATATTGAAACCTGCGTAAGGCCATGGAACTTGCGTTGAATTATCATATACAGATGAAGCCAGGGGAGCAAACGGATAGTCATAGTACGTTACTTCATTCGGTAAAATATCTGCTTCAAGATTTCTTCCAAGCTGAATTTCGGTAATACCCATTGGTACGAAAATAGTTCCACGAAGATAATTTTCATAACTCTCACCGGTAATTTTTCTATTACTCTTCCTAAAATACAATATCCGAAGTTTGAATATTGTGCTTGAGTTCCGGGATCAAAATCAAGCATTTTATTTGCAAGCATATAACGAATCATTGTAACTGCATCACCCGGTGGTGGTACACTCATAAAGGTTGCAATATTGTAAGCGTTGAACATCGGATCTCCGGAGATATTTCTATTCCATCCGCCTTCATGTTGCAATAATTGTCTGACAGTAATATCTGTTACTCTGCTATCAAGAATATTCTGGTAAATGGAATCATTCAAAATTCCGGTTGGTCCGAAAACTTTTGCATCGAGTGTAAGTAAACCTTGTTCGAAAAGTTTCATAACTGCAACTGATGTTATCGGTTTTGATAAACTCGCAATTCGGAATACACTATTTGGTTGAACAAGTGAAGATGTAGATGTATTTGCATAGCCAAATCCCCGATTGTAAACAAGCCTTCCATGATAAGTTAAAGCCAATTGGCCACCCGGCACACTATGGTTTGCGAGTAAGGTAGTCATTGCTGCATCAAAGGCAGCTAATTCAGGTACGTATAATCCTGTTTGTGCTTTTGTTTGTATTATACTACTGACGAGAATGAGAATAGAAGTAAAGATTTTTTTCATAGTGATGAGGTTAAGTGATGTTTTCGGATATATTGAATTCAAACTTTCGGGAATTTGAATTTATTTAATTCAAACAGGTAGTAAAACAAATTACTTCAATATTATCAGTTATAAAAATACTTAAAATTGATTACGATGACAAAAATTATTAATGATTACGCAAGTAGAAAGCTAATATTATCAATGTGAAACTTGCCGGAATTCCAATTATGAGTGACCAGAATAAACTTTTCGAATTGTCCCATTTTTGCAGCAAAAACAAATATATCAGGTATGAAAGTAGAAAAGTTGGGACAAAATAAATGAGTAATGCTACCAGATTCCCTATTTTAAATAAATCTCCGACTTCCTTAGTCTCATAGTCAAGCCAGAATAATCCCCAACATGCAAGTAAAACAGAAAATGACAGAATCAAAGTTGATTTGAATGATGATTTGGTAATGGTCTGGGTTGTCATTCTAGGGTTTTTTTGACTAACGAATTCGATTCCTTCTTTATTTTATTTGTAACGGTAAAATTAGTTTATCAAAATCGGTTTTAAATTTACTGTCGAGAACAGGAGTTACCTTATCACTGAAGGAAAAATGAACGCCTTCAATGATTTTCTCTCTATGTTCAATTGGACAGTTTTCTACTATAGAAATTAACTTTAGAAGATCTTTCTGTTCTTTTTTATTCTCAAGAATTGTTGCTGATAAGCCCCAGCCTAATCCAATAGTAAATTCATCACGAAATTCAGCTTTTGAAATATCTCTTATCTTAAATAATTTTTCTGTATCATGTCCGAATTTTCTTGCCGTAACCCATCCGGCTGCTTTGTAAAGCGGATATTCTGTTTTTTTTGTTGAATAAATGTATTCGGTGGATGCAATTACACAAAGTAATATCCAGCTGACGAGTAAGAAGTATTTACTTTTTGCCGAATGATAAAAACCAGCCATCATTATCAGGACTAGAACTGGAATGATGTAACATAAGTGCCGGTAGAATACATAGCCTTTGTGTTCAAAGTACCATGTAAAGAATGGACTAAAAGAATATAGAATGAAAAAAATTATCACAAGAGAAATAGAAAGTGATTTAATCTGTAGCGAAATTGTCTTTGACCGAATGAAGAAAATAATTCCGGTCAAAATGAATGCTGCAATTATATATTTCAGTATTGAACTTAATAGAGCGGGAGAGTTTAGCAAAAACGATCCGGGAAGAGTTTTATACCAGACTTCCATAAAATTTGTTAAACTCGTTGTTGTCAAAAAATTATTTAAAGGAACTCCACGAATTGATGCAACAGGATTTTTTTCCAGACCAAATCCGGTGTCGATAAAAATTCTTGTATATAAGTGCGGCATTAAAATTATAAAGCAAGTAAGACTAAATTTTAATAACGATTTTACCCGCATTCCGGTGAAATTTTCTGAAAGCAATATGTACAGGATAGAAAGTATGACCAACGATATGTTGTCGTAAGAATAGGAGATAGCAATTCCTGACAACAATCCCAGAAATATTATCAGATTTTTTGATTGCTTGTATGTTACTGCTATGTATAAAAAAAGAAATGGAAAAAATGATGATAGGGCATGCATTCCAAAATTTACAATGGTCCAAGGAATAAGAAGAGGAATAGAAAAAATTGTCCATACACCAAACCATAATGCAACTTGTTTCCCAAAGACTTGTTCTGCTACTCTTATCTGAATCAATCGGGAGAAAAAATCAATTGCTAAAGCAACCCAGGATAAAGTTGGTAATATATTTTCAAAAGGCCGGAATAGAATGGAAATAAAACCGAAAAGAAAACTCCCGCCTTCGTGTGGATAATGAATGAACTGTAAATATGAGAATGAAAGACTGTTGAACATTTCATCAATGCTCAATCCCCATGCTAATTGATCAGGAGAAGATAACCAGGCTTTTGTCGAATATCCATAAATAAACCGCACAATTGTTCCTGCAATGAGAATTAAAGTCAGATGGCGGTTATTTATTTTTTCATTTGTCATTAGGGGATGTTTCGGTGGCTAATATATTGAAATTCTTTATAAGATTTAGCCAATGGAATATGTAATGAATTTAATCTGGTAAAAAATAAAACACTAAGATCACTAAGTTTTTAGCACAAGAACACAAGTGATGCTCTTTTCATAGTACCTTTATAGCTGATTTAGTTGAACTCGAAAGTTAGTGATCTTAGTGTTAACCCTTTTCTAAAATTAGTTTCAAGCATTCATTAGAATAAGACCTGATACCCAAAATGAATTGCAACGATATATGAAAATTTATCAATACTGAATTCATTTTCGGCTATGTAATTTTGTCCTGAAGTAATAATTTCTTTTCCAACATTTACCCATGGATTCAAATAGAAACCTGAATTCCGAAATGGTTTATAAACGTAGCCAACCCTTAGATTTGGATAGATACTTTTAAAATTCATGGCTTCTTTTCTTGCATTTATTCCGATCGTTTTTGAATAATAAAAAACGGACGGACCCAAATGAAAACCGGATCTGTTGTCTGATAAAAAGTAATCAGCAAACAAAGCATAACTGGTATTGATCTTCACATCACGGAAACCTTTTTCGAAATTTGATTTCTTCATCATTTTATCCGGAAAATCGGAACGATAAACGGAACCTGTGATTGTGAAGTGATTTAATGTGGAAGGACTATATTTCATACTAAAAGAGTATCCGCCCAGGATAAACGGTGCCGGATCCAATTCGATGGAAAGATAATTCTTCGATGTTGACAAGGTGTCTTCCTTGGCACTTGCTGCAAGTCCAAGCAGAAGAAAGGCGATGATTTTGATATTTTTCATTTGTTTTTGAGTTATTAATTGTCCGGCAAATAACCGGTCATTAAGTTTAATACCCATTAACAAATGATAAAAAGTGATCAGCCTTTCAAAATTTCTTTTCTTAAACGACTTAGCGATACATTTGTAATTCCCAGATAAGAGGCAATTATTGAATGAGGAATCAAATTCTCCAATAAACTATATTCATTTCTGAAATTTATTAGCCTGTCCTTCGCCGACAAAGATGCCAATGAGATTTCTTTCTCTGTCTTTTTAATCAGTTCATTTAATAAAATTGAATTTCCAAAATTTCTTATTTCAAGATTCTGAATCATAAGATTTAAAAACTGATCACTGTCGAATTCGATCAAATGTAATTTTGTTAAAGCCTGTAAATTGAAAAGTGATTGATTGTTTTTTGTTCTTATAATATGTGGTGATAAAACGGAATTTGTTTTATAAAACGATAGTGTTATTTCTTCGCCTTCAGGATTTAGAAGAAAACTTCTGCAGTAACCTTCAACTATGATGTATTCTGAATTATTTCTTTGTCCTACCTTAACGAATACTTCATCTTTTTCAAAGGAAATTTCTTTGAATAATTTTTCTAATTCAGAAAATGAACTATCCGAAAGCGGTAAAATGTTTTTCATTCTGCTCCCATTAGTTTTTTATTAAACGACACAAGAAGTTTAAACAAGTCTTCATGTTCATTCAATGGCAGTGTTTCGCTCTTGTCATAAATATCATGATAGTAACTTATACCACCTAATGTGTAGAAGAAAAAGGAAGGAACACCTTTCTCAGTAAAAAAATAGTGGTCACTATTAGCAGCTTTGCCTCTGGAATTTACAGCCTTTAATAATTGATACTCTGAATTTACATTTTGGAGTATTTTGAACTCTTGAGGAAACTCTGATGCATTTACTACTGTTATTCCATCTATGCCGGTACCTGCCAGATCTGTATTTGTCAGAAACCTTATTTTATTTAAGGGGATCAGCGGATTTTCTGTAAAATATTTTGATCCTACTAATCCGGCTTCTTCACCTGAAAACAAGATAAATCCGATACTATAACGCTGTGGATTTTTTGCATAGAATCTGGCGAGATTCAGAAGAAGCGCAACACCACTTGCATTATCATTTGCTCCGGGGAAATATGTGTCTGAGCCAAGACCTCCGAGATGATCATAGTGAGCAGTAATCAGTAAAAATGAATCAGGAACTATAATTCCATTAACAAAACCACAAATATTAGTTGCTTCAAATTTTTTACGAAATACATTTTCAATATTTATCTTATATGAATTGGGTAATTTATTGATTGATGATTTTAAAATCTTAATAATTGTAAGATCGCCAACTTCCTGCGAAACATCCATTGTCAGTTTCTCTTCTAGTTTTATAATTAACCTGCTACTTTTATCTACAAAGGAAACAGAATCTACCTGAACAAGATTTCCTGATCCGGAAAAGCCTTTACTTTCTGCTGCAAGAATAAAATCTTTTCCGGGAACTAATTTTACATCATTAATTGTTAACTCCATTTTCCCGGGAAATGTATTTACAGAAAAAGAGTACTCCTGATAGTAATTTTTACCTTTCATCGGAAGCAATTTGTATTCCGAAAATTGTTGAGCCAGAAAATTACCTGCTGTCTTCATTCCGTCTTTGGTATAGCCGCGCCCCCAGAAAACTTCACTGCTTAGTGTGTCAACAATTTTTCTCCCAAATTCTAAATCCTGTGCCTTTCCTGAAATTGAAAAAAAGTTGGCAATTACCAGAATAGTATACCGTATGATTATTCTGTTTGATTTCAATTTTTAATTGCTTTTAATTGTATAGATTGATTCAAAATGAGTATAAAATGCATGTGTGTGCAGGTTTGAAATACATAATTACTAAAAAATTGAATAAAGTTTGAAAATTATTATACATTTATTGGACATTTAAATTTAAGTCAAAATGAACTTTAGAAATTACACATTAATTATATTCTTCTTAATTTCTAATTCAATAAATGCACAGAAATACGGCAATGTCTGGCATTTTGGTGATCAGGCAGGAATAGATTTTAAATCCTGTAAAGCAGAAGCGTTTATAAGTAGTTCAATCACCGGTTTTGAAGGATGTGCTGCAATTTGTGATAATAACGGGAATATTTTGTTTTATACAAATTCTGATGTAGTTTGGAATAAAACGAATTCTGTAATGTCGAATGGAAACCTGATCTCCAGCAGTGGGTCGTTAAGTCAGGTTCTAATAATTCCCCAACCCGGATCAACAACTATCTTTTACATTATCACTACAAAAATTCAAGCAAGTGGAAATTTAACGATGCAATATCATACAATTGATATGCTTCAGAATTCAGGACTTGGTGAAGTTGTAAGTAGCAATAATGTAATGACAACCTGGAACATCACTGAACAGGTTGCTGCAACAACTCATGCAAATGGAACAGATATCTGGGTTATGACTCATGAGTATGGAACGGATAAGTTTCTTTCATTTCTTGTTACTTCGGGTGGAATTAATCTGACTCCAATTATTTCTTCAATTGGACCAACGCATGTTTCCTGCACTTCTAATATTAATTCAAGAGGAGAGATAAAATTTTCACCGGATGGAAGTATGGTTGCATTCAATGGAAATGGAGTTGGTAATAATAGTTTGACTAATATTCTTGCGCTTTTTGATTTCGACAATGCGACAGGAATAGTTTCCAATGCAATTAATCTACCCTATAGCAATGGTGAATTCGGTTTGTCTTTTTCCCCTGATAATTCAAAACTTTATGGCTCTACCTGGAAAGCATTTGCCTTTGGAGCAGGAGAGTATAATTATATTTATCAATTCGATCTTTCATCCGGAAACCCAAATTCTATTATCAATTCAAAAGTAATTATTGATTCAGTAGCAACAAATTCGATCTATGGCTCAATGAAAATTGGTCCGGACGGGAAAATTTATGTTGCAAGAATGAACGCTCAATATGTTGGTGTGATAAATGAGCCAAATCTTGTAGGAGTCGCTTGTAATTATGTGAGTAATGGATTCTATCTGGATGGAAAAATTTGTAAGTACGGATTGAATAATTATATCGAATACCAAACTTATTGCACACCGGCAACAAGTATCGATCAAGTGAATGCAGAAAGTAATCTTATTTCAATTTTTCCAAATCCGGTTTCTGAAAAAACAAAAATTAAAATTAAGGTTGAGTTGAAAAAAGCAACAATGATAGTATTCAATTCACTTAATCAAGAGATTTCAAGAATTGTGAATGTTTCAGGAAACCAATTTGAATTTGACAGCAATAATCTGCCTGCAGGATTGTATTATATTTTACTGATTGAAGATAACTCTGAAATAGCAAGAAATAAATTTGTTAAAGTAGAATGAGAGAGTAATAAACTATTTTACAAAGTTCCAGATAGTCCATAGAATGAAACAGCTGATTCCGAGCAGGAATATTCTGTTTCCATGTTTTCTGTCACTAGGCGAATTGGCATAAACACGGACACCATTAGGTAGTGTTTTCTTTTGTGATAATAATAACCATCCGATTATTATCGCCAGTATTCCGCCGAAAAGTGAAAAAATATATCCAAGAACAATCCATAATGTTTCACTTTTATCAGGTTTTGAAAGTTCAACTAAACGTTCTTGTTTCAATTTACTTGTCTGAATAATATCGATTTCCTTTCCTCTTTCTTTCAGGATTTTTTGCGCCAATACCAAATCAAGCGGGCTCCATTCGTCGGACTTAAATATTACTTCCATTAACTCCTCATCTGTAAACTGAAACAAATGATAATCGCTGTCAATACCTTCAATTTGCTTTTTCGAGATTCCAATGATAATATTTTCTGCTTTATTAAAATCTCCTTTTCTTAATTTTATTGTAAACTCTTTTATCGGCTCGCTATTAGTAAGAAGTGGGGCAGGGGTAGTTGTTTCAGATATAATGTAGTCGATTTTAGAATCTTTAAAAGCACTTCCAATTTCGTTTGCATACTCTTCATCATTAAATTTTCTGAATACTACGAATTGATCTGTATGTTCTTCCTGGTAATCAAGTATTGGATCTCCGGCCATAAAATTGATTTTATGTTAAGTTAGATTTAGTTATATTTTTCATTGTAGAATTCAATAGAAAATATTTTTTGTTTTGGGAAATTATTAAATTAAAGGCAAAGGAACCAGACTTTCTGAATCTTTCAATTCCAGATTGTTTAATTTTTCTGCATGTTTACCTACATGAATGAGTTGAAAGATCAGCCAGGCGATTGCAAAGATTATTGTGAATGATAAAATAGTATATTCCCATGTGAAATTTGTTTTGATGGGTCCAATTAATTTTGCACCTGCAATGCGGCCGAGATTTCCAATCGTCATATATAAAGTAAATTGACTGGCGGAAACTTTTTTCCAGCAGAATTCCATAGCATTTGCAAACAAACCAATGCATGTGAATACATAGAAGATCTGGTAAATGATCATGAATCCGCTGATAAACCAGGTCTGACTCCAGTATTTTTGAAGAAATGCCAGTGCAATGTTTATAGTGATCAATAATGCAAAGTAAATATTCAGCATTCTTTTTTTGCCGAATTTGTCTATTAAAAATCCACCAATTAACATTCCACCAATTCCACCGATCAGACTTGCAGTTGCAAAGAATTGAGAGTAGGTGATATTCGTCCAGCCGAGTTCCTGTACTGTAAAGATCGGAAGCAAAGTTGCAATCAAATTGAATGCTGTTTGTGTAACGAATAGTACAAATGCAAGTAGTAAACTATTGCGAAGTGTAAATACTTTGAAAAGTGATTTAAAGATGACACTCCAGTTATGCAACTGCATCTTCTGTGTTTCGACCGATGCTTTTCCTTTTGTCCATGGCAAAAGTTTTTCTCCCGGTCGTTCTCTTAAAAATAAAGGTGCAAGCATGATAATGCTGACTGCAACAGCAAGCATCAGAATTGAAGTGGTAAAACCATATGCGTTAATCAGCCAGCTTCCAATTGCAAGTGATGCCGAGGTGCCTATAATTTTTGCACCCCACATCATTCCGTTTGCTCTTGCCTGTTGATGAATAGGAACAATGTCAATTGCCATTCCATCTGTTGCAACATCCTGAAACGATCCGAAAAAGCCAACTGCAAATCCGGCAATCATCAGGAGATTTAAATTGTTTAATGGATCCGGAACAAATGCCATTGCAATAAAACTGATCATTAATCCAATCTGTCCAAATAAAACCCATGGCCGGCGACGGCCCATTGGTAAATATGTAAATCGGTCCATCATCGGAGCAACTATTATTTTGAAACTCCACGGTAACCCAAAGGCAGCGACAAAAGCTCCGATCTCTCCGGGTGTTTTTCCATTCATCGCCATCCATGCAGGGATCCCAAATAAGGTCATGCCTTCAGGAATTCCTTGTGCTACATATAAAGCAACGAAGTTGAGATATCTTAAAAATGTGTTTTCGGAAAGGGATGGGATGGTTTTTTTTGTACTCAAGTGATTTGTAATCGTTGATTTCATAATTTACTATTTGACAATACGACTACTATATTTTTGGATTATTGCTTAAGTAACTTTCCTGTTAAATATCTACCGTCTTTTGATCTGAGAATATAAATGTAGATTCCCGAAGAGATTGTTGTTAAATTAATATTCAAGATTTTACTGAAACTATTTTGGAGTACTGGTTTTGATAAACAATCAATTAAAGTAAATTGTAATTTTTCGCTAAGGTTTGTTTGAATGTAAAATTCATCAGAAGCATAATTTTGGAATATTGTAAAATCTGATTCGTTAAGTTCAGATATACCAGCGGTAATAATACAGCGTGACCTGGTCGAGTCACGTTGTATATAATTTGGCTTGCAATGTTGATTACTATTTCCAAATGCGTCTGTTATTGTTAAGCAAACAGTGTAGAATCCTATATTTTCATAGCAGACACAATATGGATGTTGATCACTACTTGTTTCACCATTTCCAAAATCCCAATACCATGATGTTATTGGATTTGTCCCTGAACTGGATAAATCGTGAAATCCATTGCCACAACATCCATCATATCCCACCCCTACACATGAGAAATCTGCACTAAGCTGTGCGTAGGAAAAATTGCAAGCGAATACTCCGATTAATAATATAATATTTTTCATGCTATTAAGATTTTGATATTGAACTTATCTCAAATAAAAGTAAATATTTTATAAATACTAAATGTAATAATAGTAGAAAATGAAACTTATCTTGAATTAAAAGTAAGCAATACAAACCAAAGCTCCTACAATCACGCAAACCAAGTCAACTAACAGCATTACACCTAACGTATATCTGGTCTCTTTCACATTTACAGAGCCAAAATACAAGGCAATCACATAAAAAGTTGTTTCAGCTGCGCCCTGAAATAAGCAGGAAAGTTGTCCGGTAAGACTGTCGGGTCCGTAGGTCTTCATTGCATCAAGCATAAATCCACGTGAACCGCCTGCACTGAATGGTCGCATCAATGCTACCGGAATTGCATTGGTGATCTGCGGATCGACATTAAATAGTCCCATCGTAGCACGAATACCTTTCATAATTATTTCCATCATTCCTGAATTCCGGAAAATACTTAACGCAACTAGCATTGCGATCATATATGGAAGAACACGTACACCTGTTGTGAATCCGTCTTTGGCACCATTTACAAATGAATCAAAAATATTTGTCTGATTTAACTTGAAGATCTTTTCATTCAACAAACTGTAAAGTACTATTGCAAGAATGATGAATAAGAGAACAGCATTGCTGAGATTTCCTGTAAAATGTATTTTTTCAATTCCACCAAGACCCATTATGTAGTAAAGGAGTAAACCGATAATTGCACTGATCCCTGCTACAAAGAGAAGCACTACGCCATTTAATAAATTAATCCTTTGTTTTATGCTTACAAATATCAGAGCTGCTATTGTACCGATGAAAGATGTAATAATGGTTGGCAACATAATGTCTGCAGGGTTAGCAGCATTTTGAGCAGCGCGATAGCCGATGATCGAAGTCGGAATTAATGTAAGTCCGGCTGCATGCAGACAGAGAAACATGATCTGACTATTTGATGCACGATCTTTATTCGGATTTACTTCCTGCATACTTTCCATGGCTTTAAGTCCAAAAGGAGTAGCAGCATTGTCAAGACCAAGGAAGTTTGCAGCGAAATTCATCGTCATAAATCCATAAGCCGGATGACCTTTAGGTAGCTCAGGAAAAATTCGTGTGAACAAAGGCGAGATCAGCCTTGCCAGCTTATCTAGCGCATTTGATGCACTTAACAGATTGAGTAAGCCGCAAAAAAAGTCAGATAACCAATCAAAGGCAACCAGATATCCATAATCGTATTTTTGCATGTCTGGAAAATTCCATCTGCGGGTTGTTTTCCTGCAGAGACCTGAACCACTCCAGCATTGGTCACGTGTAAAGAGTATCGTTATGCAATAATCCGGAAGTTCCTGACTTACAAGTTGTGAATATAAAGCTGTATCACCATTTTGAAAATCCTTCAGCGGTTTTTCAGCGATGAGAACAGGATCGCTTTGCTTACCATTTACAACCGGACTGATCGTATATAACCTGCCTGTTGCAGCAATACCAATAGGTAGATTATACTACCTGTTATTATGAAAGACCAAAAACGACTGAGTACCATTGTGCTTCACAAGAAAACAATTAAACAGCAATTTGGAACAGAGAGAATGTTGATTTTTCTCAGAACATTTCAACAGTCAATTTCTTATAACTACAGTATTGATACTCTAATTACTGGTTTCAGGACATTAATTCAGGAAACTCCGGATTTATTTTTTTGAAATTAAAACTGTATGCAGCTCACTTCCTGTATTAGATAATTCATAATTAATCTGAAATGAAGAAAGAATTTCAAATCCTGCGGATGTAAGTTTGTCAATGAGAAAATCTGTTTTGTAATAATAGAAATATGTCCTGTCGCCTGTACTTGCGGTTTTGTATCCGGAATCAACAGGATCTCCTTCAACAAAGCTGATATAAAAGATGCCATTCTCATTTAAAAGATCATATACATCTTTGATCAGGGAAGATGATTCAGAGTCCGAAAGATAAGGAAGACAGAAACCGCACAATGCCCCATCGTATTTTTCCGGATAATTTTGATGTCCCTGCTATCCATAACTTTAAAAGTTGCTGCCGGATAATTTTTTTTGCAAGTAAGATCATATTGGGAGCAATGTCAATACCATCAATCAGTAATTCGGATATTTTGACAAGAGATAGCCCTGTGATGATTCCCCGGGCCACAACCTATATCCAGTAATCTTTGCATTTTAATTTTTAATGTATTGCAAAACTCTCATATGATGTCATATATGGTCAGACCCGTAAATTTTTCCTGGTACAATATGGCGACCTTATTCCAGGTTTCGAAAGTTTCTTTGTCCATGTCCATTTCAAATAGTATGTTATTTACTTAAGCTTCTTAGATTGATCTCTCAGAAAATTTTTGAATATTTTCTTTATTTCAATCATTTCAGAAGGCTAAGGTCTTTTTGAGAATAATAATTGCAGACAAATTATTCTGATAGATAAGAAAACACTCAGAATGTTCAACGATCCTAAAAATTTTATCCCAGATCACTTCAAGATAAAATGACTCTCCTTTTATTTTAAAATCTGTTTTTGTCACTTCCATTTCAAGTGATTCCCGGAGGTGATTACTTGAAAAATAATTTCTTCTGATCGTTAAAAATATAGCAAGAGGCTGAACTATTAAGATCAACCCTACAGTTAAGTATTGATAGAATAGCGGCCTTGGCAAATTAAAAATATTCAGAAAATAAAATGAAATCCAAAGTATCAATAGCAGAGATAACCCAAGTAGAAAGATCATTATAGGCTTTCTATATGCCAATCCAAAGAGAATCTTAAGATATTCCCTGAGCGATACTCTGGTTGTTATTTTCAATGGAGTTTTTTACAGACAAGAATAGTTAAAATTCATACCTTCATTAGTGGTCTGTGAATGTAGAAAAGAATATCCATATTTTGAATTTATACAGAAAAAAAGTGATATTTAACAATGATGAGAATTTCAGGAAAATGATAATTCTATTTCTAATATATATATATTATCATTAAATGATTCAAAGATATTACCCGAGTAATAATCAATCCTGCATAAAATTGAATTGTATTCTTTTGAATTTAAGTTCAGATCTATTTTAGTGTCTGTCGAAAAAGTGATCTTTGTTTTTGAATCCAGATAAATAATAGTGACCTCAATTGCAGTTGATGCCGGACTTTCCTGAAGAATGAAAAAAAAGTATTGAATTATTCTGAATACTGACAGCTTATCTTTGATTGCAATTCTTTCAATGTCGTCTCCGGAAATATTGAGATCTATTAAGAGATTTTTTTCGGAAGAAAATCTTTGACAATACAGTTCAATGGATTCCCTTAATCCCAAAATTTCAATTTCAGTTGGAGTCAGATTCTGACACAATTTATTGATGTCATTGATTGTTTCAACCAGGAGGGAACTTAAGTCTTTGTCGGAGTCAGAAACCTGGTTTTTGTTTTGCGCTCTCGGAAGCATCATTTTGCATACAGCCAGCTTTTGATTTATACTCTCTCTTAAAATCTCTACAAGGTACCGCTTTTCGTTTTCTTCAGTTTCTATTGCCTGGCGCAGGAAATTTCTTTTTGAAATTATTAATTCTTTTTCCAGATTCTTGATGTAGCTTACATCAGCGACATGCACAAAAAATCCTTTCACTTCATCATTGATAATTTCCGGGAGATAGGTGGCCAGAGAATGTCTGATACCCTTACCATCAGGAGTTGGTATTTCTCTTTCGAATAATTGCTTTTCTCCGGATAATGCGCCTTTTATGTATGGCAGATTCTTTTCATATATCGGCCCCAGCAATTCGCTGATATGCATCCGGTCAATCATTTCCTCTTTGGTTTTCCCAAACCATTCAACATATGCATTATTTGCGAACCGGCAGATCAGGTCTTTATCCCAGTAGGCTATCATGGCAGAAATGTGGTCTGCGATTGACAAAGCAAATTCACCGGTATTACTATGTAAAGTATTTTCGGGTATCATCGCAGATAGAGTGTTACATTTCGAAGTAAATATTCAAGTCAACCTTTCTACAATTCTAAATGTATTCTTTCTGGAATGAAAGCTACATGATTCCTGTCATGTGAAGGAAATGTCTTGAACTATGGCGTGATAATTATTTTCTGAGTCGCTTTTTCATAAGGCGTTTCAATGGTTAGGAAATAAGTGCCTCCTAACTTCAGACTTTCAACTTTTTTCCGGAATGAATTTTCACCGACTGTTAAATTAGTTAAAATTATTCGATCTTTTATTTCTCCATTCAGACTATATATTGAGAAAGTTGTCTCTGAAATTTTGTCCAGATTGAATTTCACGACAAAGATTCCATCATTTGGATTAGGCAAAACTTGCAACTTCAATGTCCCTGTACTTTGTATATTCAGATTATGCATTCCGACTGATGAATTTTTGATTACAAAAACTTTGAAGATCTGACTACTTGCGCTACTTTGATTTCCTGTATTTGTGAAAAAGATATTAGCCGCTGTGCTACTTATTCCGCCATAGATATATCCAACTAAGGTTGTATCAGAAGAGAATTCATCCAATTTGAACACTTCATTGCTATAATGTGGGACATTTCTTTGTGGAATAAACTCAGCACCGGCACCCAGGAGCCCGGGCATTTCAACCGGTAATTTGTATTCAGCCATTGATCCACTCGAATTTCTTGTTACACGGGCAATTGTATTTACAAAGGGAACATCATTGTCTTGGACTAAAATTCCTGAGCTATCATAGTATTGTGCAATGCCTCCAAAAAATACATTATGCATTTCGTTATTTGAATTTGAATAGAGTGGCAATACGGCACAATGATAGTGATTGTAATATTGTTGAAATGCATTATTAACAGTATATCCCGTGCTGTCAATGTTTACGCAATTCAAGAATGGTAAATCAATCGTTGGTTGAAATACACCGGAAAAGGCTGTAATACCTTCTGCGCCATCGGGCATTATTTGCTGGACTGCATTATAATCTCTTCGGTGTAGATTGATCGGATCGGTAATAGTAGGAAGGTGATTGATCGAAAGGTTTATATCATCATCAATCAAATTAAATTTCCGAATTGCGTCTGTATAGACTTGAGTATAGGTTGGATTTCCCATTGGATTGTAATTGCCATCAAATTTGTTTCCGCCAACGAGATAGTAGGTATTATTTATTTTTTTCAAATGCCCGCCTGTTACAGCAAACTGAATGTCCGAAATTTGTCGGAAATAAGTTGTGAATGAATTTCCTGAAATAATTGCATTGATCACAGCTGGAACATCGATTGCAGTTAGATTGTCAAACGTTTTTCTTGAAGCCGTTTGTGCGTTATATCCGTAACCACCGATGATATACAAATACTTTCCATCCTGATGAAATTCCATATTGGTTGAACTTAATTGTTCCTGTAATGCAATAGGAAGACTCGTTAGCGGCGCATCCCATTTTTGTTGAGATACAGGGTCAACAACAATTAATTGATTATTATTCCCTGCAACATCAAAAGAAGCAAAAGGCTGTCTTCGGTGAAGACCATCCAGTCGCCCACCTATTATTAACCATTTACCATTTTCCTGGCCGTATGCAAACGCCTGCAATCCGCCAAGTCCTGAAATATTCAATGGTTCGATTTGAATATTAAAAGGTGATGTTTGTGAGTAAACTGATAGGCTGATTAAAATCAGTCCAATGAATGTTGAAATTCGCTTTATCATTCTGTGATATCTTTAGGTACCGCAATTGTACAAAATCGTAAATTATACTTTGGTAACAATAGTCACAGAACTCTACCAGGAAAGTTTGATATTTTTAACAGGGCTATAAATTTCGTTTTTTAATCTGATAAAGTAAATTCCATTCTTCAGTTCCGAGATATTAATTTCAGAAAGATTTGTAGTTCATTTTTTTGAAAGCCTTTCGTAAACTTCGCAGTAATTGATTCAGTTGCTTTTTTTTCAATTAAACCCCGGGGCGCGCCATGTCCAATCGACAGCGACTTCAAACCCTCTCAATTTTCAACCACCCACTTCACTCCTTAAAATCTTCTCCATTTTTCTTCCTTTCGCTAATTCATCTACCAACTTGTCCAGATATCGCACTTTTTTTGTTAAAGGATTTTCAATTTCTTCGATTCGATATCCACAAATCAATCCTGTGATCAATTCTGCATTCGGATTCAATTTTGCTTTCATGAAAAATGTTTCGAATGTAGCATTTGAATCAATCAGAGATTGTATTTTTTTTTCATTATAACCGGTAAGCCATTCTATGACTTCGTTCAATTCCTTTTTCGTTCTTCCTTTCTTCTCAATCTTGGTGACGTAGAGGGGATATACAGTAGCGAATGACATTTTTGCCATACGCTCGTCATGATTGTTTTTGCTATTCATTTATTTTCAATTTTCATTCTGAAAAATGCGCTGTATTTTTATTTCAGCTTTACTAACTTGCCTTTTCTTTTTACTATGTTTTTATAATCCCACTGAATTTCCTTTGATTTTTTCAGCCAGCGTTTAAGATCCTTTAATTTGACCTCTTCGATATCAGTATAGAAGATGGAAGCATCCTTAAATTTTTTGCCAGTGATATTCAGACCTTCTTCTTCGAAACTTGCACCGCTCCAAAACATGAGTCGGATTCCGGGTTTTTGTTTACTATATCCGACAATCGGATTCTCATCTAAAAACCATACAGGGTGTGCGTGCCAGATTTTACTTTCTGCTTTACTCAACTCTTTATCGATCGTTTGAGAGAGTAAATTACAAATTGCTTTGTCCTTTAAGGATTGTTTATCGTTGTGCGATTTTATTTCTTTATTCATAATTCAGAAATGAACTTTACTTGATTCAATAATATAGTCCGCTGAAAGGTCTTAAAAAAATATTAAAAATACCAGATATTTGAATTTGTAATTTAAAATGAAAATATCTGAATAAATCATAAATGAGATCCTAATTGAGAGCACCCTGCAATAAACTCAATAATTTTTGTGAATGAGATTATTGAGGATGATGAACAACTCTTTGTGGAAACGGAATCTCTATTCCTTCTTTATCGAATGCAACTTTAATTCTTTTACGAAGTTCTCCCGTTACATCCCATTGTTTGAGAGCTTGTGTTTCTCCCAGAATTTTTATAATAATTGAAGAATCCGCAAATTCATCTACTCTTAAAAACTGAGGTGCTTTAATGATAAATTCTTTCCAGTTGCTATCTTGAGACAACTCCAAACCCGCTCTATTTACAATTTGGATTACATGGTCCAGTTTTGAATTATATGAAACTCCGATATTCAAATTGACACGTGCAAAATCTTTCGAAAGGTTGGCTACTTTTTTGATCTCTCCATGAGGGACATGATGCACTGTTCCGTCAAGATCTCTTAATGTTGTCAGACGTAAACTAATGTCTTCTACCAACCCTCCTGTACCATCAAAATTCACCACATCACCAATTCGATATTGGTTTTCGAGTATGATAAAGAATCCGGAAATTATATCACGGATCAGATATTGTCCTCCAAAACCCACAGCAAGGCCTATAATACCTAGTCCTGCTAAAATAGGGCCTACTGAAATACCTAATTCCTGAAGAATCATCAGGATTGCAATCATCATAATAATTATCCTTGATGTCCAGGAAAAAATTCTGATAAGTGTATCTTCTCGTTTCTCTTCAGCTTGCTTTGATAAATATCTGTCGGATACAACAGCAACTCTGACAACCTTTTCAATTGATTTATTAGCCAGTTTACTCAAAATATATGCTCCAAGTGCAATTAATATGATTTTAACTCCATGTGTTAACAACCATGGAATTGCCATTTTCGTCCATTTTAAAAATATTTCTTCCATTTTTATTACTCTTTTGTGTTGAATTAATTCCTTACAATACAAAATTTGTTCCTGTATTTGAAAAAGTTCAATTTATAAAGGAGAATGATGTCCGGTAAATTCGAAAAGTTAGTTAATACAAAATAACTAATTGCGGCAAGTTAAGTCCAGCCGGTAATTTCAAATAATTTGTCTGTCAACTTATCTCCTTATTGTTATAAATAGATAATCTCCAGATTCGCTTTTATACCGATTCTTTATTTCATCAAACAAATTGTTGTCAATGTCATTTCTTAATTTTGTGAGGCCGCATTCTACTTCTTCAGAATTCGCCAGTGAAGTGAATGATGAAATTCCGTTGCGGAATGTTTCTTCAAAATAGATATCAGGATTATTTTTTCCGGAATACAGAAAGTGATCTTTAAGTTTATCCTCAATAAAGTAGATTTCTGTATTGGTAATTTTAAGATCCGTTGTTTTAATTGCTTCTTCTATACTGTGTAATGAAGGCATCTGTAAAATAGAAGACTTAAGCATTTTCGGGAAGTAATGATTTAACCAATAACCCTCCATTTGTTCGGACGTTGATGTAAACAAAACAATTCTGCCGTTTTCTGAAAGTGTTCTGGCGATTTCTGAAAATGCTTTTTTAAGATCTTTCCAGTGATGTATAGTCAAGGTCCCGATTATTCCATCAAAAAAATTATCTTCTGCAGGGAGTTGTTCAGCAAAACCGTTCAGCCATTTAATTTTTTTATTTCTGGATCTGGCTAAATCAAGCATTTGTTCTGAAGGATCAATACCCCAGAAACTAAAACCATTTTGGGCTATGGCGATTGTATAATTTCCCGTACCGCAACCAATATCAAGATAGACCTGATTCAATTCAGGTTTCAAATGATGAATAAGTCTTTCTGTTAAAAATGGATCAGCTTGTCGTGTTAAATTGTATCCGGATCCGATATTGTCGTATAAAGTATCCATTTTTTTTAATGTGTTATTTTATGATATCAGACTTGTAAATCTTGATGTATGCATCCTGAAACCAAGGTAGTGTTTTATTTAAATGACGACAAAACATCTTGATTTGAAGCCGGGCGATCAACCATTAGAAATAAATCCGGGATAGAGTAACATTCCGCCGTCAATGAAGAGGGTAGTGCCGTTTATATAATCGCTTTCATCTGAAGCAAGCCATACAGCGGCTTTGCCGACATCTTCGGTTTCGCCGATACGTCCATAAGGTATTAATGTAAGCAATTCCTTTTCTGCAGCCTGAGTATTCCACGCTTTAATATTAATATGAGTCCGTATGGCGCCGGGAGCAATACTATTGATGCGGATCTTATGCTGTGCATATTCCTGTGCTATCGTTTTCATCAGCATCATGACCCCTCCTTTTGAAGCTGCATAATTAGCATGACCGGCCCAGGGTATCACTTCATGTACAGAACTGATGCAAATTATTTTTCCGGCAGATAGTGATGTTTGTTTTTGAATGCCACGCTTTAAAAATTCCCTGACTGCTTCTTTCGAACACAGAAATTGCGCGGTAAGATTTACATTTATAACTGCTTGCCATTGCTCTAATGTCATTTCGATCAATGGTGCATCATTCTGAATTCCTGCATTATTTACAAGAATGTCTACTGTCCCTTCATTTGTTATCACGTCATGAAACATAGACTTTACCTGATCTTCTATACTCACATCGGCCTGATAAATATTTGCTTTACCTCCTGACTGTCTGATTTCATCTTGTAATTTTTCAGCTTCTTCCCGCAATTTTGGAAACGGATAGTTGATTATAACTGTAGCACCTTCTGTTGCCATTTCTCTTGCAATACCTGAACCTATTCCTGAATTGGCACCGGTAATAATTGCTATCTGATTTTTTAATCTTTCGCGGTTCATTTTATTTCTTCATACAGATACTGGTCACTATTACTAACTTTTCCGAATTTCCTTTCGTATTTAATACCATTATCTTCTCCGAACGGATGACCGCCAAAACCATTTCTCATCATTGCAATTGCTTTATCTGAAATGTGAACTTTTTCACGTGAAGCAAAAAGTTGCATAACAGATTGTGCAATGACCGGAATCGGGATTTCCATTCTCAAAGCATCTGCTACCAACCAATTTACTTCACCTGTATCTTCGATGTATGATGGAACAGAATCGAAACTTTTTTTGTCGTCGTAAACCTGTTTCATCAGATCGATCAGCCAGGATCGGATAACTGAGCCATGCCCCCATACACCAAGAATTTCAGATATATTAAGTTCTTCCCTGAAATTTTTCAAGAGTGCCATGCCTTCTCCGATTGCTTGTAACATTCCGAATTCAATTCCATTATGAACTAACTTAACAAAATGACCCGAACCGGAACTTCCGGTATATATATATCCGTTTACTACCGCAAGATCTTTTAGAATTGGAGATACTTTTTTTACAGCTTTTTTATCTCCGCCGACCATAAAACACACACCTTCACGTGCACCACTTACTCCTCCGCTGGTACCGCAGTCAAGAAAGTGAATTCCTTTTTCACTGAGCGAAGCAGCACGACGAATAGAATCGCCCCAATATGAATTTCCACCATCTATAATTATATCTTCAGATTGAAGCAGTAAAGAAATTTCATTGAGTAGTTGATCAATAGCTTTTCCCGCAGGGATATATGTAAAAATTATTTTTGGCGAGGGTAGGGATAATACCAATTCAGATAAATTTGATTTAATATTAATTCCGGTTTTATTATCATCGTTTTTAAGATATTTATCGAAGCCCACGACCTCGTAGCCTTTTTCTAAGGCATTCATGCCAAGATTACTTCCCATTTTTCCTAAACCGATTATTCCAATTATTTTTTTCATCTGATATTTATTTTTTTGAGAAGCACTCGTGCAGGTGCTCCGTCTGCATCTTTAATTTTCAAGGGGAGACAAATCATTTCATATTTTCCCGGAATAACATTGAAAAGAATTAATCCCTCAATGATCAGTATTTTCTTTTCAAGAAGTGTACGGTGTACTTCAGCTGCATGATCAAATTGGGCTACTGACAGATAATCCACGCCAATACAACTAATACCGATCTCACTTAGATAAACTGCCGCATCGGTATCCAGTGAGATATAGTTTTTATTGAATGGTTCTGATATCCAATCAATGTCTGAGTTTTTTGTTTTAAAAATGATTAGATCGCCTGATCGTATTAAAAAAGATTTTATTTCCTTTAAAGTAATCTGATGCTCATCTTTTACCTGGAAAATGGTCACCCGGTCCGATCATCCGGCTCATAGGTATCTGCAATGTATCTTCACCTTCTGAAAAAAAATGATTTTCTGCATCAATATGAGTTCCTGTATGAGCGCTGAATTTTAAAGCAGTCACATTGGCCTCATCTCCGTTTTGAATGGCAGAACTTTTTGGATCTTTACCGGAATATCACCTGGCCAGTGAACCATGTCATTTTGAATGCATGCTGTTATGTCTATCCAATTTGCTTCATACCATTCCATGATCGTTTTTTTATTTGAAGAAATTCTGATGCGCCTTATTGCAGTTTTTCAGCCGCTTTCAGGAGCGTTTTTATTCCGGCTATTATTCAACTGTTTATTAAGATTGAAAGCAGCACTGATCAAACCCAGATGTGTAAAGGCTTGCGGGAAATTTCCCAGATGTTTCCCGTCAAATCCAAGTTGCTCTGAAAACAAACCCAAATGATTTCCATATCCGATCATCTTCTCAAAATACAACCGCGCTTTTTCAAGTTGACCGGATCGGGACAAGCACTCAACATACCAGAAAGTGCACATTGAAAATGTTCCTTCACGGCTATTCATTCCATCGTAAGCTGCAAATTCGTTTTTATATCTATATACCAATGAGTCGGAAACCAACTCACTTTCTATTTTCTTTAGTGTTGAAAGCCAGCGAGGGTCTTTCGGACTGATGAACCGGAAGAGAGGCATCAGTAATAAGGATGCATCAACATGTGATGAACCTTTATGCTGAACAAATGATTTTTCTTCCTCATTCCAGAAATCAATGAAGATACTTTCGTAGATCAGATCACGTTGTCTTTTCCAGTTGTCATCGACAGGAAAGGATCTTTGTTCTGAAATTTTTATTGCTCTGTCAAAAGCCACCCAACTCATTAATCTGGAATATAAAAATTCTTTTTTTCCGCCTCTTACTTCCCATACACCTTCATCAGGTCTTCTCCAATTTTCTGCCAACCATGCGATTTGTTTTTTCAGATCTTCCCATAAATCATAGCCGATCTGTTCGCCATGTTTATTATACAGAAAAACGGCATCCATTAACTCACCGTAAATGTCGAGTTGAAGCTGATCATATGCTTCATTCCCGATACGAACCGGTGTGGATTTCATGTAGCCTTCGAAGTGATCAAGAACTTTTTCTTTGAGCTGTCTTGACCCATCAATAGAGTACATTATTCCCAGTGATTTATGACCTTTAATGTCGCGGCATAATTTTTCAATCCAGCTAATGAAGTTTCCCGCTTCCTTAGTATAGCCGAGGACCATCAAAGCATAAATTGTAAAGGAGGCATCACGAATCCATGTGTAGCGATAATCCCAGTTTCGTTCGCCCCCAATATATTCCGGAAGGCTGAATGTTGGTGCAGCAATCACTGAACCATATTTAAATGAGGTCAGAAGTTTTAAAACCAATGCTGAACGATTGACGATTTCTCGCCATCGTCCGTTGTATTGAGAGCGTTCTACCCATTCTTTCCAGTAATTGATAGTTCGGAATAGACTTTCTGTGATAAATAATTTAAAATCTTTACGCTCGTCATGTTCTTTTACAATATGTTCCAGGAGGAAATCGGCGGTTTCTTTTTCCTGCAGAGTAAATTCTGAATATACATCTCCATCCTGAATGAATAATTCAACACTACTGGTCAGCCGTAACGAAATGTTGTGTTCACCTTCGCTTTTAAACAGTACACAGTTCGCAGAAATTTGTTCCGCAGTATGAGACTGAAGAGCATAATTCAATCGTGGTTGACATAACATCTGATAATTTCCATTACCCCTTACATTTGTTACTCTTCTGATAAGTTCACTGCCTTCATAAAGCTCTTCAACAGGCATAAAGTCTGTGATTTCGCTCACACCTTCGGCCGATAGAAATCTTGTAAGCAAGACATTGGTATCAGGAAGATAAAGTTGTTTGGTCTTCATTTCACCGAATTGTGGACGAATTTCAAAACGCCCGCCTTTTTTATCATCCAATAACGCAGCGAAAATTGTTGGCGAATCAAAATCCGGAAAACACATAAAATCTATGGATCCATTGAGATTGACCAAAGCGATTGTGTTCAGATCACCTATTATTCCATAATTTTCTATAGGAGAATACATTCTTTCGAAATACAATTTATATGCCTCCCCGATAAAATGAGAAAGAAAAAAAATTGATGGATTATCTGAAAAGAAAAAAATAAAATTTTGTAATTGCGGTTTAATTAACTTTTTGCCACTCTTTCAATTGTAAGCCCCTGGATTATTATACTGAACAGAACACAAAAGTAGGTTGCAATCAAAAGCAGGTTTTTTGTTTCACTGGTCGGAAGCGACAATGCCAAAGCAAGTGAAAGCCCGCCACGCAGGCCGCCCCAACCTATAATTCTTGCCTCTTTGCTGGTTAATTTCAAGAGTTTTGGAAAGACTAAATGCGGCAGATATACAACAACCAATCTGGATACTAAAACCAGAATCACAGAAAGAATTCCTATTGCCAGATATGTGAAGTTAAAATCAATAACAATAATTACGAAGGCAATTATTATAAACAGAATTGCATTCAGGATGACATCCAGCAATTCCCAGAATTTATTTATGTACTCCTGTGTAATATCGCTCATTGAAATATTGACTTTGTAATTGCCAACCATAAGTCCCATTACTACCATTGACAAAGCACCTGAAAGATGAAGATAGTTACAGAAAGAGTAACCGGCCATCACAAAGGCGATTGTGAGAAGGATCTCCGTCTCATAATGATCAACAGATTTCATAAGTAAATACAATAAATATCCTAGTCCAAAACCCATCAGAATTCCTCCCACAGCCTCTTTCACAAATAAAATTCCAAAATGAGCAAAGCTGAAAGTGCCATTACTGAGAGAATCCAATAATGAAATATATACTACTACGCCAACACCATCGTTAAATAAACTTTCACCAACAATTGTATATTCTGTTTTTTTTCGGAACCTTTGCTTTTTTTAATATTCCCAATACAGCAATCGGATCGGTAGGCGAGATTAGTGAACCGAAAATCAGGCAATAGATAAAATTTATGTGCAGATTAAAGGCCAGACTTAATCCATAAAACAGAATGGCAACGATGATAGTTGATAGCAGAACTCCACCCAAAGCGAATATTGCAATTGGTTTGATCTGTTCCTTGAGATTGCTCCAGTTGGTATGAAGTGATCCGGCAAAAAGTAAAAAACCTAAAAGGACATTCAGAATGATCTGATCAATATTGGCAAATTCTATATACTTTTTGATTTCATCGATTGGAATATCCATCCATAATTTGGAACTGATCACCAGTAAGGATAATACAGTTGAGAGAAAAAATAAGCCTATTACAAATGGTAGTTTTAAGAATTTTTGATTTATATAGGAGAATCCTGCGGAAAGACAGATCAAGATGGTTAAGGCGAAATAGATATTCATTTATTTTCTTCTGCTGTAAATGGATTCTCAATGATAAAAATTAAATTGATTTGGAAAAAGGCTTTTCTTCTTCCATGGAATCTATTTCTGAAAGATATTGTTCCTTCAGATGTTCATAAAGTGATCGCCTGCTTAACGATACTGCAACTAAATTCGAAAAAAGTGCTGTCAGCATGATATAGAATATTACGTTGTGACTATTGGTCATTTCCAGAACAAGAATTGAAGAAGTAAATGGACTTCTTGTTATACTTGTGAGGAAACCGGTCATCCCACAAAGAATTATCAGATTGGTTTCGGGATTTGATAAATGAAACCACTCAGCGAGTACTGCACCTATTGTTGCTCCTGCACTCAAGGAAGGAGCGAAAATTCCACCGGCTGCACCTGCTGAAAAAGAAAAAATCGGCCCGACCATTCTTAGAAAAGGAATGTACCATTCTATTTTTTTTTGATCGCTGAATAATGTAGAAACCATAATGTCTTTTCCTGAACCAAAAGTCCTGAAGTCAACTAAAATAGCCAAACCGGATATAATCAATCCACAGATAACTATGTAAATTATCTTAAGATAATTCTTCTTTAAATTTCTTTTTATTTTTAAAAAGTAGAGTAGTACCTTGCTCATTGCAATTCCAGAAATTCCCGCTAAGATTGATAAGGGAATTATTGCTACAATTACCCAGGGAGTAATAAGATCGAGTGTCGGATATCCGAGGTAAAGGTAAGGCCCTAAAAAATTTAAAGCGGTTAATCCTGAAATTATAACTCCGGTAAGCAATGCTGACTTAAAATAGCTGAAGTGTGTTTTTGTCAATTCTTCAAGAGCAAATACAATTCCTCCTAAAGGTGTATTAAAGGCAGCAGCAAGACCTGCAGCCGCACCGGTAACGATCATGTTTCTTCTGGAAATTTTCGGATACCATGCCGGTAAATAATCACCGATGGTTTTAAATATTGAAGCGGATATCTGTATCGTTGGACCTTCCCGGCCTATTACTCCACCTCCGAAAACCATTATCAGGCTGGAGAAAATTTTGGTGAAAATTATTCTCAGACTTAATAATGATTTTACTTTATGATTGGTTTTGGGAGTGGATAATTCAATTGCGGCGGTTACTTGTGGTATTCCACTTCCTCTTGAAAAAGGCGCATATCTGTCGATAATTTTCCACGCTAGCACAAAACAAACAGGAGTTATAATCAGGAATGACCAGCTTGCTCTTTCAAAAATGAATTTTGTTCCTGCTTCTGCTAATAAAAATAGTTTCGCATAAAAAACTGACACTATACCGGTGATAATTGCACAAAGCCAGTACGGAAATGCATTGAGTAAATTATTTTTTAATTTTTCATTATTTATTAAATCAAATTTGGATTTTAGTATACTCTTTATTTTCCGTGATATATTCATTTCCTTATTTAATAATTCCTGCATTATAAAGGATTACTGCAAACGTAACAATTTGTTCTATTGTAAATATGAATATTCCATTATGTATATAGCAGGCTTCTCGAATAAAGAAGGAATTTCGCTATGAGTCAAATTTAGAAGCATCCCATTCTACACCAGGTGGAAATAATTCCGATTTCCTTTTTTTCATTTCTGAAGCTATCAGTGCGCTGTTACCGCCTTTTTCATCAAGCTTAGAAATAATATTCATGTAACTTTTCTCATCTCTGTTTTGACTGAGTGTAAAGACATTTTCGATTTTATCTGCCTTTATTTCAAATACTGTAATTCCTTGAAGCATTTTACTTAAGTATGAATCAGAAAGGTTATCATAAATTGTGGGAGACTTGGTATTTCCATTTTCAAATTTTAAAGTAAACTTTCGCATCAATTGAATTAATTCATCAGATGTCATAAAATTCATTTTACCATTTACAAATACACTCATATAATTCCATGTAGACCCCATTTGTTGATTAGTATACCAGGTAGCGCTGACATAAGTACTGGGACCTGTAAACACAACCAATGCATTAGGATTTTCAATAAAAGCTTTATGATGATCTGTATTTCGCATAATGTGTCCCTGCAAAAACAATTCTCCATTTCTTTCTTCCAAGATAACAGGAATCTGAGTTGCAACCTGAGTGCCCGACAAATTACTTCCTGTCAAAAATGCAAAGGGATTCTCTTCGATAAAATCTTTTATTGTTTGTTTATCTTTTTCTTTGAAATAGGAGAAGTTGTACATGAATGACTTTGGTTACAAATGTTATAAAACGAAGATATGAAGTTATCTTTATAATTTGTTTGATTACATTTTTGTCCTTAATGTAAAGTTATAATAAATGATTTCCTTTTCGTTATGACTAACCAGCACTTCTCCAATCCTTGGGCTGAAAAAGTCAATAGCATACGCTTCTTTATCCGGAATCATTGCATCCATTCCTGAGTGATAACAATGTCTGAAAGTTGATTTTAATACTTTAAGAGATTTGTTGAAAAAAGCGTCGTCCTGAATTTCTTCTAAGTTTTTAATTTGTATCAAAGAATCCACGTCTGCAGGATTAAATCGAAACATTGCTGCTGAACATTTTTCATTCAACCCTTTTGTTTTAATTTGAATGGTAGCATCACTTTCAACAAAATATCCTGTAATACCTGAAAGAGTACGGATTTCGAGTATTTTGCAATTCTTAGATTCAAATAGTACTGAATCAGATTTAAAAGTAAAACTCTTTGCTTTAAAGATTTTTGGATGCAGCCAATCTACAGCTTCAATCTTGTTGGATTGTGCAAAGCAAAAAACAGTTATCAGTAAAAAGAAGGTCGTGATAATGGATTTTTTCATTGTAGTAGTTTTAATTAGAGTATCAATTAGGTTAGCTGTGGGTTAAGACGCCTCTTGATTCGAACATAGAACTACGAGACCGGCTGCACTCTTGAATCGAAGATATAACTTTCTATTCTTAATATCAAGGCCATTGAAAGCAATAACTTTTAAACTCTTGTGACTTGCAATAAAACTGTCTATGTCGTTCAATTCAACATCTTCATGTTATGGGAATGACCATCATATTCTACAAGTTCAAGTCTTTGATTGCATAGGTATTTGAGGCGTTTTTAAAAACATATGTGGTACAAAGTTCTTAGTACAATTTATGCTAAAGTGAGAAAAAACTATAACTTTGCTATTATTTGAATTTTGCAACAATGGAAAGCATAGGTATAAAGGATTTTTACAGAGAGATATTTGGCGAAAATGGAAGTCAGTTGGATTTATTTTTAGAAAGCAACAGTGCAAAAAATTTAGGGCATTTCAATGTTTTTGATACAAAGAAATTTTATTTCAGCGGTGCAAAAAAATCTGAAATGACATACAATCGAAGATTGTATTATAAAATCAGCCTAATAAAAGGGAAAAATCTGGTGGAGTTTGCTGGGAAATCTGTGCTCATTGAAAAACAAGGAATTTTATTTGCCACACCTAAAATTCCATATCGCTACACGCCACAAGATCAAAACCAGTCGGGTTTTTTCTGCGTGTTTACAAAAGAGTTTTTGTCAAAATCGAAAACAGGAATTCTGGTGGATGAATTACCTATATATAAGCCCAACAGTGATTTCGTCTTTCAATTGACTGATAAAAAATACATGGAAATTCAAAAGATGTTTATGAAAATGGACTTAGAACTTTCGTCAGATTACCCTTATAAATACGATTTACTTCGTAATTATGTAATGGAAGTGATACATACCGGACAAAAGTTAACTCCCATGGCCAGTATTATAAACTCTACCAATGCATCAAGTAGAATATCTTCTTTGTTTATCGAATTACTTGAAAGGCAATTTCCAATTGAAAATAATGCTCAGGTAATTCAAATCAAAGCTGCAAGTGATTTTGCAAACAGATTAGGTGTTCATATAAATCATTTGAACAAGGTTTTAAAGGAAACAACAGGTAAAAGCACTACAGAAATTATTAATGGCAGAATAGCTGAAGAAGCGAAAATATTACTTAAACAAACACAATTGAATGTTTCTGAAATAGCTTTCGCCCTGGGGTTTGATGAGGTCTCTCATTTTTCTAATTTTTTTAAAAAGCATACAGCGTACTCACCACTACAATATCGTAATTGATTGAAATTTGTAAATATCAGATTGTTATTTGTAAACAAATATTATGTGAAAGGCTGACTTTTGTTGTTCAATTTTAAAAGTACTATGAAAAATTCAACAATATTAGGTAACAGCACTCTTCAAATAAATCGAATCGGACTTGGCTGTATGGGAATGTCGGAGTTTTACGGCTCGTACAATGAATTAGAATCTGTCCGTACATTGCATAAGGCAATTGATCTGGGTGTTAATTTTTTCGACACTGCTGATATGTATGGTAGTGGCGCCAATGAAAAGTTAATTGGAAAAGCATTTAAAGGTAAATGGAATGAAGTTGTGTTGGCAACAAAATTCGCGGTGATGAGAGGTCCAAATGGCGAATGGCTAGGCTTAAATGGACAACCTGATTACATTCGAAAAGCTTGCGAGCAAAGTCTTTTAAATTTAGGTATCGACGCTATTGATTTATACTATATGCATCGTCAGGCTCCTGATGTCGATATTGAGGTTATTGTAGGTGCAATGTCTGAATTGGTTAAACAAGGAAAAGTGAAATTTATAGGTTTATCGGAAGTGAATGCTGAAACTATAAGAAGAGCACATAAGATACATCCAATTACAGCTATCCAAAGTGAATATTCTTTATGGAGTCGTGAACCTGAACAAGAAATTTTTGAAGTGTGTAAAGAACTTGGGATCACTTTTGTTTCTTATAGTCCATTAGGCAGAGGGTTTTTGACAGGTGCGTATAAAACTCGTTCTGATTTCGAACCTGGCGACTTTAGATTAAGCAATCCACGATTTACAGATGCAGCGATAAAGGAGAATATAAAATTTGTTGAGGTCATCGACCAAATGGCAAAAGCAAAAAATGCTACAAAAGCAGAGATTGCACTTGCATGGATTTTAAATCATAACAATGAAATTACTGCTATTCCGGGAACGAGAAGAATAGATCGTCTGGAAGAAAACTTAGGTGCTTACAATGTTCATCTAACTACAGAAGATATGAAACTTATAGAAACGTCTATCCCTGAATTGACTATTGGGAATCGATATTAATAAAGTTCAATAATTGCATAGGAGTAAGAGAAAAAATTGTTTGAAGTGTTCTGTCGTTAATTTGTAGGTGATGCTTTGTAAAATCTGCTAAAGTTTTATCTTAGATGCAATACCGCGGATCACCTTCCAGAATTTCCTGCTCAAGCTTTGGTGCTTCGCCTGCCTTCCATAATTGGGTGCGATGCACAACACGATAACTTACAGGACCACCATCCGGTTGTTCACTGCGTTCAAACGGCCGCGGAATACATACAAATTCAGTCGAGAGTTGATCGGAAGTAGCTGTAACAAGTCCATAGCCGTGACCGCCAAAATCAAGTAACTTAAGATGAGGTGCGAGGTCCGGATTGCGTACCGCAAGGGCTTGCTTGATGTCTCCGGTTTCCTTTAATTTCAGAGTAGATTGCACACCATGCAATGCAGTAATATTAACAGAAGGGATCATTGTACCATCAGGCTTGATCAATCAGATGCAAAACACGCTTCGGTTTGTCTTTTGCCATGGTGACTTCCAATACTTCTAAAAGCGTTTGTTGCGAAATGGAACCTGTTATAAATTCCACACCAAGCGGCTCGAATTTTTTCGGAGGTAAATTCTTTGAAACTAAACCTGCAGTAAACGCATGTCGGTCGCCGGCTACTACACAAAACCCTGTGATCTTCTGATCACGTATGAAATCAAAAATCAGATCTTTATCACGAAGGAATCGATTGTCCATTACCGCATACCCTACATCCTTTGGCCACTCTTTTCCCAGATCACCAGGTAAATTCTGATAATCGCAACGCACTTCAGTTGTCCCAAAAGTGTGTCCCCATATTTTCCACTTTGCTTTTGATGCTCCGAGCTGTTCAATGAACCATTTTCTTTGCTCACTACCGAGGAACGTTTGTGCAAAGACATCTTTAGTCGGATTCGGAATATCTTTTCCATTGAAACGTATAGTATCCGGTGGATTGCCGTCATTATAATGTTTACCATAGTTCATAATTTCAAGAGGGATCTGTGGTGAGACTCTTGGAAATTCATTTACAGGAAAATCATCAGTCGACATATCCGGTGAACGGAAGGACCAGTTATCAGTTAGCAGCAGATCAACATTTTTTCCCCAACGAAGCACACGCTGAATCTTAAGACTGTGTATGGCAATAAGATTATTTGGCTCCTCTGAAAGTCCGTCATCATTGAACTCCTCCATTGGTGTATCTACCACTGCAGGTGCAATGAAATTTTCTAGTTTGGGATTGCCGGGTTGCTGAACCATTGCAGGGATAAACTCCCACCATGCCTGGTTAGCATAGACTTTCTGATTTTGTGCAGGAGCATTGTAACCTCCTCCGGCTACATACTGACTTTGAAATCCTGCCCAGGCAAACTCATGATTATCCCATACACAAACAAATGGCCAACGAGCACGTGCATCCTGCAGATCCGGATCTTCGAGATATGCACGATAAAGTGTACGATAATCTTCAAGTGTAACCGGCAGATGAAAATTACTAACCTTTCGTCCTTGCGGGAATTTATATAGATTCCTGATACGCCGGCCCCGGTTTCCATTTGGATTATCTTCTGCATACCATGTGACTTCATAAATAAAATCTCCCAGGTGCAACACGAAATTAAGTTGTTGATCTTTGGCACGTGCTTCATCTTCAAAGATCATCTTGCGGTAAGCATTTAACCCTGCTTCGTTAGGGCACTGGCATGATACAAATGTAAAACGAACAGGTGCATCTGAATTGTTGCTATGTGCAGTCATCGTACGACCAACTCTACTTGCGAAACCATGGTCGTCAATGAAGCGATACCAATAAACATGATTGGGTTCAAGATCTTTTGCTAAAAAGCGACATGTCCAGTCTGAATCAGCACTGATTGTTGCAGTACCACCTGCAAGGATCTTTTTAAATTCAGGAGTTGTAGAAATTTCGACTTGTACCTTTTTAGTAACGCTATCATTTACCGGCGGACGTCTTGTCCATAAGATCACACTGTTTTCTGTCGGATCTCCTGATGCAACACCTTGCGGAAAGAGATCACGGCGCTCAACAGATAGTGATGGAATTTCATTAGCCCAATCCTTTTTTGTTGTGACGGCAAAGCCGATAAGGAAGGAAGTTTGTAAAAACTTACGTCGTGATAAATTCATGTGATTAAATTTATACTGCTTAATAATTTTTAATTTAAAGCAAGGTATTTTTAATTCAGTGGGCTTATGAAATTTTAAAACAATTTAACAATGTTGATTTACTTGCACTAACACACTCTGCGAAATTGATAAAGTGTTTGCCTTAAAATACCTACATCATTAACCCACATTGTAGAAAAATTTGACAATCTTTTCATTATTCCGGCTCAATAAAAAAAAGTTAATTAAGATATAGTTATTAATGAAAAATATTTTGCGTCAATCTTTCACAACCTTTTCCTTCTTATTTTTCAAATTGTATTTATTTTTTATCTCGTAAAAATATATCCCTTTTGAAAGTTGTTCTGTATTTATAAGAATTGAATTTGTAAATTCTCTATTTAATATTATTCTTGAAGTAATATCATAAAGAATTATTTCTGAAAGTTCATTGTTATTGATTGTAATATTTAAGTTGTTAACGATAGGATTTGGATAAGATATTATTTCTGAAGTTGTAGTTTGTTCTTCAATACCAATGCTGTTACATGGAATTAAGGAAACGTCATCAATAAATATGTACGAAAAATTTCTTCCAGTATTATTAACACTTATAGTATCAGTATGCAGATCATTATTTTGATTTCCAATTATTAAATAGCTTTCGCCTCCTGCAGCAATAAAAGTTCCGCTCACTTTAGTCCAATTTAAAGTATCAGAAATAATTCCTGAAATGTTTTTTACTTGTGACATAAACTGAAAGGGAGAGTGGCTATGAATTCCCGTCACAACCGTATCGGAAAAATAAGCACTAATTGTATCCGTTGCGAATTGACTTAAGTTTGAGAGATTAATAAACATTTCAAAATAGTAGCATTCATTTGCAATAAGCACATTAATTAACTGTACTTCTATGTATTCGCGAAAATCAGGGTGATTAATAGAAAATGTATAAATACCAGCATATGCGCTGCCACTATGAGAAGGCTGATATCCTACAGCAGAATTAGGTACATTCATTATTCCACTTGGAGCACATGCGTTATAATAATCAGAAGAACCACTTTGTCCCGGAGAACTTCCATAAGGAGGAACGCATGGATTAAACCAAAATTGTGCAGAATTAATTTGATTAAAATTTGTCGGGCATCCCGAATATTGCTCAAAATCCCCATTCGGAACAATATTTTGAGCAATGCAAATTTTGAAATTTAATAGTAAAATAAAACAACATAGTTTATTCATAGAAACAGAAATTGTGCAAACAGACGTTTTGCGGATATTTGAGGTGAAGGATAATCTACGTGATGGTTATTTATAAATTGTTCGAATGTTGTCGGATGCCTATTCGTAATTTTTAATAATTATGTCCTGTTTGAGAATAATACTTCTTAAAGCTAGCAAGCAACTCTTGTTTGGCTCGGTTTTATTTAAATAGTAATTAGTGAGATCTTCAATCACCGTGAAATAATTACATTCGTATAATTTTCTGTGCACCTTTTGATGTCATTAAAAGATACACTCCTTTTGGAAATTGACTTATATCAATAGTTGTAATTCCGGATCCTGTTTTTTCATTCAAAATAATTTTTCCTGAAATATCTGAAATTTGAATTTCAGAATTTACGGGTAAGCCGTCAATAGTTATATTGCCGGAAGCGGGATTCGGATATACACTTATTCCTGTTTCATCGAAAGCTATTGTGCCAATACCCGTTGACTGATCAATATTTACTTCATCAATAAAAAGATTATTTCCAAATCCGCAAATTGAACGGAAGCGAATCAATACTTCACCGGTATATGCAGAAAGCGAAATGGTTTCATGCCTCCATTGGGCGGAAGTTGGATAAAAAGGATCTGTTGTCACCGGAGCTGTCCTAAGCGTATTGCCACCTTTGTAAAACAGGCTTTGCCAGCTTACACCACAATCAGATGAAATTAAAACCTGAAGAGAATCATAAAATCCCGGATAATAGGTATAGGCATACTCGAATCCAAGTGCAGGATCGGTTAGACCGGTTATATTAATCATAGGCAGATCAAGGTCGTAATGAGTGCCAATATTTCCATCATTGTAATTTCCTTTAACCACTGAAGATGTACCGCTGAATGGAGCTATTGATGTTTGTCCCCATTGATATATTGAATTAGAATTTATAGACCATCCCGGCGGAGGAAAAACAGTACCCTCAAAGTTTTCCGTTAATGGAGCAAACATTGCAGCAGTAGTGTTTACTATAAAATTGCTTGTTGAAGAATCATTATATGTATAGCCTTCAGTATTTCCATTAGGGGCTGAAGTATAACATACGAATGAATGTGTTCCGCTGGTTGTGATAATATCTGGAAGTGTTACCACAACCTGGCTATCTGTGGCTAACGTTCCTGTCCAGTTAAATACAGCCGGCACTCCTCCGACAATATTATAATTAATGGTAACAGAAGTTAGAGTATTGCTTCCATAATTTTTAAGTGAAACGGATGGCGTTACTATTGTACTGCAGCCATTCTCCCAAGGACTGACAACCGAAATAATTCCTGCATCGTTTTGTTGTTTGGGATATTCATTATAAAGCACATTTAACATTGGAACAAGAACTAAACTTAAATCAGTTACACCGCCATTTGTTAAAATGCATAGAACTGATTTTGTTTGCACATCATACAACATAAGCGAAATGTAACCCAGCATTGCACCTGTATGATTATAATTATGCTGAAGTGAATTATAAGACCCTTCGGCTACACCAAGTCCATAGAAAGAAGAAGGATCAAAGTTAATTAATTCTTGAAGTGAAGAATCAGCAATGACTGACCCGTTGAATAATGCGCTGTACCACTGAACCATTTCACTGGAAGTTGAGAGCATTGCCCCGGCTGCAGATCCAATGCTATATTCAGAAGTAATTGGTGAATTAATTAATTCTCCGTAATTATAATCCCACTCATGTGCTACCGGCCCGTTTGGTGCTTCAAAAGCTCCGATAAAAGTGCTGTCCATACTTAAAGGATCTAAAATTATATTATGCAGATTCTGAACCCAGGAGATTCCTGTTGCAGCATCTATTATCATCGCTGCAAGTAAATAATTAGTATTGGAATAAGAGAACCCCTGGCCAGGAGCAAAAAGTGGAGGGCCTATTGTTGCAAGAATTTCCTCGTTTGTCCAGAAGCGGGTTGTGTCGGCCCATAAAGAATCATTCCATAAACTGACACCGGTGCTCAGATAATTAAAAAAGCCGGTTTGATGAGAAAGTAACTGGCGTATAGTTGCAGTTGAATCAATATTTGGATAAGATGGTAACCATTGATATAAATGATCATCGAGCGACAACACTCCTTGTTCCTGAAGCTTTGCCATAACTGTTGAAATAAATAATTTGGTGTTGCTGCCAATTCCAAAACGCATATCTGCTGTTACAGGAACACCTACTGATGAAATGCCGCTAACGCCTGTCCATATTCCCTGACCAGGTGAAAGTACAGCCGCCGATGCCCCTTTAATATTATTCGCGGTAACAACGCTGTCTAATACCGTTTGAAAACGATTGGCCCATAGAGTGTCGAATGTTTGGGCCAGGCATTGGCTTTGAATTGCAAATGCGATAAAAGTGATGAGTAGAATTTTTTTCATTTTATTTTCAAATTTTTTAAATGAAATTATATAATTGATTAAGTCTTTCGTCGCTTGAACACTGTATGATGTTGCTGTGCTGCCAACGGGTTTCGTATAACAGTTAGCATTGCTGAAGTATTATTTTATCGAAATATAAAAATAAAAAGAGTGAAAAAATAATGAATTTATAGCAATAAGGAGTCAATCAAATATACGATTAATCCAATCAGAATGATTAAAGTGTTCAACAGTCTGAACAAATTTATTTCTACATTTGTTTTTCAAAAAAACTACAAAAGCATATCTGAAAATTGATAATGTTGATAAATGTGGTTAATGTAATATTCGTAAATATTGAGTCTTGTTTTAAGGTAATTATAAAGTTTAAATACTTTTTTGCCTTTTTCTGTTTGTCTTGCACAAGTCTGCAGGTATTTTCACAAACAGCATTATTTTACAATGGAAATATTTTCACGTCTGATACCAGAAATCCGTTTATCAATTATTTTGTTGTTGAAAACGGAAAATTCACGAGGTCCGGGAATTCATATGTTTCGGATAGTTCTGAGAACTTTGATTACAAAATAGATCTGAAAGGTAAGACCGTGATTCCGGGAATTATCGATAGTCATATCCATTTTATTGATGGCTCTTTAGGCCTTCTTCAGATCAGCTTATCAAATATTGTTGATTCCGCGGAATTACGAAATTTAATTATTTCGACTTCAGGACAAATGATAGATGGGTATTATGTAGCAAGGGATCTTGGGTTTCCAGCGTTGCAAGGGATATCTTCACCATTGAATTTCCTCGATAAAGTTATACCGGATTCTCCTGCAATAATTTTCTTAAAGAGCGGTCACGCTGCAGTTGCTAATTCCAAAGCAATGAAAAAGTTGGGGATCACTTCAAAAACCAAAATCAGCGATGGTTCAATTGGAATTGCCAAAGGTGGTGAACTGAACGGTTGGTTATTGGAAGCAGCAGCAATGGAGGCATTGAAACGCATAGGCTCATGCTATTCCGACCGAACCATCGAAAAAGCAGTTCTAAAAGGACAGCGACTTGCTTTGTCCTATGGAATTACAACCATGGGTGACAACACCTTTTCTCCTTATCATATGAAGATTTACCAGGCCATGCAAAGAGATGGTACTCTAAAATTAAGAATGTGGACCCGAAGTTTCGGAAGAATTCCCCAGACTACCAGCTTGATGTATCCAATGGGGACAAAAAAACTGGGTTTTATAGGCCCGGAAAATGATTTTATGCAGGTACATTTCCATCTAACAAAACTTTTCGAAGACATGTCACTTTCGGTTCCCCCCGGAGTGACCGGAATAAAGGAACCTGGAGGAACCATTTATCTGAACGAAAAGGAAATTAAACATTACTTGCTTCTTCACCCGGATAAAACTTATGCTTTTCATGTACAAGGTGAAAAAGGTCTGCAAAATATAATTGATGCATTAAACGAACGGGGAAATAGCACAAATCATCACCGGCATGTTATCGATCATGCCGGTTATTGTACCGAAGATCAATTAACCGAACTTAAAAAACTAGGTGCATCGGTTACTATTCTGGCTTCCCAGACTTTTGATTATCCTGCAATAATCCGTCAATACGGAGCGACTGGTGTTCCTCTTCGTGAAAACGAATTACTCAACGCACGTCTGAAGTACAGGATTCTGGACGGAGCTTTATCAAGCGATTTCCCCTATGGCATGGATACAAATTTTGTACACCATAAAAATATTGACGGATTAAATCCCTTTCCTAACATGGCCGTAAATGTATGCGGAAAATTCCCGGATGGTTCAGTCATTAAAGGGTTTGAGAATAAAACGCTGACTGTTTCAGAAGCTATTCATTCCTACACTGTAAACGGGGCGTATGTGCTGGGAGCTGAAAACCTGCTTGGCAAAATAGCGCCAGGATATGCCGCCGATTTTTTAATCCTGGAAGATTCACTTTCAGAAACTGACCCAATGGATTTGTATAGCTGCAAAGTAGCACAAACTTATATTGCAGGCGAAAAGGTGTTTGATATAAATAATGCTGAGCGCCAGATTTCATCCACTGTCGAAAAGAAAATAAAACCCTATGACTATACTATCAGCCCGGTTTTCGGGTATGATCCGACAACAGGTTTTATTTTTGGTGCTGCGGGATTCGTATTTCCACTCAAAACACCGGCGAGTTACGGTGACCTTCAATTAATGGCAACCACTTCAGGGAAAGTACAAGTTCAGGCCAAATACATAAGGTATGGCTTATTAAAAGATGTGGATTTTAAGATGCCTGTCACCTATACTAATTTTATTGAATACTACTTTGGCGAAGGTGACACCACCTCATCAGAAAGTTTTAATGAAATATTTTCCGACAGATATTTTGTTCGCCCGGAATTCGAATTGAAAGTTAATGATCATTTCAAGGCTTCATTATTCGGTGATTTCAGGGTGCGGAATGAAAATGCTGTAAAAGATAAAGAAGGAAATACACTTAACATGTGGTTCTTCCCTGATGAAAAAAATATAGGATCAGGTCTTGGCCTCTTTTATGATACACGCGATAATCCCGTTTCGACAAAACTAGGTTTTTACAGTGCTATTTATTACGAAAATATTTCAGAACTCAGCTTTTCTGATTTTGGGAAATCAGGATTATTGTTCACTGATTTAAGATACTTCCATTACATTACTAATTCAAAATTTGTTTTGGCTTCGCGGATATCCGGAGGAATTAGTTATGGTAATCCAAGTTACCTTTTCCGATACACGTTAGGTGGTGCGGAACGATTAAGAGGCTATTATACCAACAGGTACCGAGGCGATCGCTTTTATTCGGCTCAACTTGAATTCAGATTCCCGTTGTACAAGAAATTTTCCGGTGTGTGTTTTCTGGATGAAGGTGATGTAAGCGATGATAAATTAAATAAAACCCTTTTTAGCTATGGTGGGGGAATACGGTTTTCGATAAACGATAATGTTAATTTAAGGTTGGATTATGGAATCGGGAAGGACCAAAATGGTGTGCTTTTCACATTTGGAGAAGCTTTTTGACATACATTTATCATTGGATGAAAATTAAAATTTAATTGCAAAAACAAAGGCATGAAATCCAAAGCAATGAAAATAATTCTTTCATTTTTCCTGATTGTTATTGGCTTGAATACTAAAGCACAGGAAAGAAATATCTTTACTACTGATAGTGTCAGTCTGTATGTAAATGTAAAAGGAAGTGGCACCCCTTGTTTATATATTCATGGTGGCCCTGGCTCAGGAAGTTATTGGGTAGAAAAATTTTTCGGGAATGTGCTGGAACAACATTTTCAAATGATTTATCTCGATCAGAGAGGTGTTGGGCGTTCTACTAGTCCGAAGGATCACAACTACTCTATGGAAAGGATGGTGAAGGATTTTGAAGAAGTACGGAATGCACTTGGCATAAAGCAATGGTTGACACTTGGACATTCTTTTGGAGGAATTCTACAAATGGGTTATTCTGAACGACACCCAAAAATTATTTCCGGAATGTTGATGATAAACTGTACGCTTGATCTGACCGAAAGTTTTAATGGCACATGGATTCCCAAGGCATGTGAATTTCTTGACCTTCCACCGCACAATATTTACACTAATGATTCAATTCCATTACTCGATCGACTTATGGGTGTTATAGGGAAGCTTAATGAAAAGGATCTGAAATGGAAAATGGCATTTGCTGATGAAAAGAACTCCATTGCAATGGATGCATCATACGATGAAATTCCAAACTGGAATAATGATTTTGGAAATCTTGCTCTTTCAATTAAAGAATACTGGAATAATTATAAACCACTGGCGACTGATATGAAAATGCCCGTTTTATTCTTTACCGGAGATTCTGACTGGATGGCCGGACCTGAAAATTATAAAGGTGTTAATTTCCCAAATATTATACTGTACAAAAGCAATGTTGGTCATATCCCTTTCATGGAAAATAAAGGTGATTTGGAAAAAGCCATAATACAGTATATCAAAAAGTATAACTTCTAATTCCATTTCATGGTTACTAATTAGTTTGTTTCTTTTTGGGTATTGCTAAGAATAGCTTTATGAATACCTTATCGAATCCTTCTGTAAAAAAGTCTGTTATATCTGTCATTGGATTTATATCCCTGTTTACTCTATACCATCTTCCTGAATTTTTTCAAAACTATTATCAGGAACCACTTATTTGGTTGCTGGAAAGTAGTATGCTACTTTTCGTGATAGTGGCTTATTTTATTGGGAAAAGTAAGTTTAAAAACGGGTTCAGAACCTATGGATTATTCGCTTTCCGTAAATATTGGAGCAACCTTGCAAAAGGTATACTTATGGGTATTTGCATTACAATACTTGCTAACATGGTGCCGGTCTGGATGCATTGGAATAAAATTTCTTGGCATTGGGATTGGCAGCAGATTTTATTGTTTACAATCGGAACCTTCTTTCCCTCGTTGGCCGAAGATATTCTTACACGTGGTTATGTCATGACTTATTGGCCCCGGAAATGGAATGTTAACTATCTCATTCTTTTTTCTGCCGGGGTGTATGTGCTTAACCATATTTTCAAGCTTAATAAGCCGGATGTATTGTTGTACCTGTTTGTACTTGGATTACTATTAATGTGGGTATTCGTCGCCACCCGAAGTTTATGGCTTACTCTGGGAATACATTGGGGAAGTAATATTGCCTATCAGTTTTTTGCCAATATTGTTTCATTTGAAACCATCAAAGATACCGGTCTGGAAAATTATGTACTGGCAGCTTGTTATGTATTGGGATTTATGTTGGTATTCATATTGTTTAAAGGTGGTTTTTTTACTTTGGCAGTGAAGAATGATGATTGAAATTTGTGACACAACGTGCTCAGTTTTTTTCTTTCCTTGCAAGCACCATCTTTACCTGGTCTTTAATATTTTCTTTGGAAACAGTTGGAACGTAAAATGTTTCATAATAGGCTTTAACAAAAGCAGTAAGTGGAGTAGCAATCAAAGCCCCTATTAAGCCAAAAGCACTTGCTAAAGCAAGCATGGAAAAGAGGGTTGATACAGGATGTAAATTCATAGTGGATGCTCTTATCCGAGGAATTACCAAATCACCCATAATTTCATTTAATATCAGATAAAATATAAGTACCCATAAGGCTGTCATCGGTGAAATTGAAAGGGTTATTAAGACCGGAGGGACTGCCATAATATATAATCCTAACTTGGGAACTAATTCTGCAAACAAAGCTAATCCAGTCCATACCCATACTCCAGGCACTTCCATATAGGTTAAAAAGAAATAGGTCGCAATGGCTTCCATTGTACCAGCTAACAGATTAGACCATATCCAACCATTTAACATAACTGATGCTTTCGCTAATGCCTGTGCTGCCTTCTGTCTTTTTTCTTCCGGAAATAACATCAGATAGGTTTCTATTAACGGTGCCGGATCAATCAACATGTAAATTACGATACTGAAAAAAACTATTATCATAAAAGCGCCACCGATTAGTGAAAAGGAAAATCGACCAAGGCTTTTTATAATACTATTTGCTTCCGGTAGATTATCTTTGATCGCTTCTTTACCAAGTAGTTTTTGTTGTAGAGAAGGATAATCTGATAGCATGGATGAGAGTTGATGCCGTAAATCGGAGATGTAATTTGGAATATTGGATAGAAGTGTGCTTCCCTCTTCTAACATTCTTGGAATTATAAGCCATCCCATAAAAAATAAGAAAAGCAACATTACAAAAAATACGATGATTGCAGCAAAAGTTCTCGGAACTTTTTTTGAAACCAACCACATGGTAGGTGCATTTAAAATCAGGGTCAGAACAATCCCTAGAAAGAAGAGAAATAAAATACTGATAATTTCATACGCAAACCACAAGCCGAGAATTACAAAAGCAGCAGTATAAATTAAACTAATACTCGATCTTGATTTATTTTTGGATGAAGTTTCTTCTATCATGTGCTTTTATTTTTTTACTTTATTAAATGTTCTCGCTCCTTCATTACATTAACGGCAGCTCTTGCAAAAACTTAAACCAATAATTTTTTCTATTGCATATTCTGTTCCCATGCCGGCAATACCACTTTAAAATAGTTTGCCTTTACCAATATGCTTGATGGTTAGAAGTGAATAATATAAAAAAGGCTTTTGATTTCAATTTAACAGTTTATCGAAGCCAATTAAGTTCAAAACCTTGCCAAAGTTTTAGGGGAAATAAAGTAACCAGATTCTCGGGTATTCTTTTTATTGCTTTGAGAAAAATGTGACCCATGCCCGTGAGTCGCTTAAAACTTTCGAAGAGTGCGACAATTAGTTAATGAGAAATCATTTCTTCTGAAATTTTTTTATTCTAACTTTATTCGTCATTCAAAGAATTAATTCCCTGTTCTTTCAGTTTTGCTAATGCGGCCTTCATTGCTTTAACTTGTTCTGGTGGGTGCCCTTGCCAATTTGTTACTTCTCCAACTATTTTAAACGGTTGGGTTGAACGATAAGATTTTGTCGGGTTACCAGGGAATTTTTTATCTGTTAAGTCAGGATCATCTTCGATAGGTCCCGTTGGTTCTACTAAATATATTCTTTCACGTTCTTCACCATAAGCAAGCTCTGCACCCCAGATAGCAGCATCTAAAGTTGCTGACAGGAAAATATATTTTGCATTTTTTCTCTGTCCATAATTCGAGTTGAAACCAACTTCAATAAACTCCCCGAGTTTCAAGTCAGACCTTGTCCCGTGAAAATAGGTCTGTGCAAAAGGTGTTGCACCTTGTTCATTTGATTTATGTTCGTCGCTGTTATTTTCCATTGCGTAAACGATTAGCTGGTTGACTTTCTTATTGATGAGTAGCCTCATAATATAGTACGATTGCACCTGAGCCAAAGATTTTTGTCTTTGAAAGTTTAAAAATTGTCCTGTCTCTTACTTTGTCAAACAACGGCAGACCTTTTCCCTCTATCATTGGATAAATACAAATCTGAAACTCATCAATCAAATTAAAGTTTATTAGCTGAATAATTAAACTCCGACTGCCAACTAAAATATCTTTACCTGGTTGTTGTTTGAGTTCTGAAACTTCCTTTTTAATTTCTTTTGTTACAAGTTTCGCACTGTCCCATTCAGTATTTTTCAAAGTCCGTGAAAAAACAATTTTTGGTATTTTATCAATGGCAAGAGCAAAATCGTCCATTGATTTTTGACCTGAAGGATTTTTTAGCAGTGTTTGCCAATATTGCATGAGTTGGTAAGTTGTTCGTCCATACAATATACTTCCTGAATTGTCTAAAAGTTCTGCATAATGTATATGTAAATCTTCATCGGGGATACCTGCTGTATGATCGCAAATCCCGTCAAGGGTCATATTAATTGCTGCAATTACTTTTCTCATATTTTATATTTGAGAGAATAAAACGCAGAGAAAAATTTAACACAGAGAGCATGGAGAAAAAAGGAGAAAAAAGAGAAATATTTTATTCTCCTTTTTCTCCCTTTTTTTCTCTGTTTTCTCTGTGTTAAATCACCCTGTTTACTTTTATTGTCAATTTTCATTCTTTGCTGACTTTATTTATAATTGTCATTAGATATGGGAGTTTATCCCTTCAATATTTTACAATTTTATCAATATTTCTGTGACCATCTACCATTGTTTCGAGAAAATATAAGCCATTGGGAAGAAAACTTAAATCAATAGTTTCTAATAAAAACTCGCGGATAAATTTTTCATTCTTGTTAAGTATTATTTGCCCAAATACATTTCGAAGTTTATATGAATACTGATTTACTTTCGAATCCTTAGAGTTTATTGAAAGAATTGAATGCACCGGATTGGGATAAATATTTAAACTTAATTTATTTTCACTTAAATAATTTTCTGTTGAGGTAATATTACCTGAAGTATCTGTTTTTAACAGGTAAATGTAATCTTGATTTGAAACTGTATCTTTTGTATAACCAACGACAATTGGATTTTGATCATTGTCAAGTATCAGACACTTGGGAAAGGCATAACCGTATCCCGAAAAAAGTCTTGTCCATATTATGTCCCCAATTGAATTTGCTTTAATTAGTATTAAAGAATGTTGTGTATTATCATTGTATTCTCCTGAAATATAAAAATTCCCTAGGGTGTCTTCAGCAGAAGAAATAAAGCGCATAGCAATGTTTGAAAAGCAATATTCCTTACTCCATATACTATCACCGCTTTGATCTATCTTAAGTAAGTAACCACATGCTCCCGGACCTCCACCAATTGGTGTTGTATAACCGGTAACTAAGTATCCATTATTATTTAACAGGTTAATTGAATTACCATTCAATTCAATGGAACTGGTTGTGTCTATATATACTTTATCCCATTGAGTATTAAGATTTGAATCGAATTTAACAATTCTGGTTAAGCCATAGATTGGTACTGATGTCGCTACAACCAGTCCGCTATCAGGAGTAACCTGTATGCTATTTGGATTTTGCAGAAAAGATGATTGTGGGTATTGCACAATTGCTGTATCTAAATTATTTCCTGATGAATCAACTTTAACAATATAATATGTGTTTTCAGAACTTGCTCCGTCATCTACAAGGCCAATAAAAAATCCATTTTCATAATTCGGAGAAATACAAGAGCCCCATGTTCCCCATTCATCAGAAGGATATGAATTATACCAAAGTATATTTCCAATACTATCTGTTTTATAAACCATTGCTTTTTTTGAAGGATACGCACGCGAGTCTCCAATGAAAACAAATCCGCCTTCTTGAGTTTGCCTGATACAACCTATGTTTAAATTTAGACATGACATGGTTCTTATCGTATCACCACTACCATCAATCAATAAATTATAAGCCTGATTGTTGGGAAATGTACCTGTGTTTGCACCAATTATATAATTTCCATTAAGAGCATTGTCAATATGAGCACCTTGCCCAAAACCGTAAGTTCGTTCAAAAAACTGAGGTTGACAGTCTGCGTAATAAAATGTTCCGAGAAGAAAAATGAAAATTATTATTCGTTTCATGTGGGTGGTTTTGGTTGCCTATATCGTTTAGCATTGCCGTAGAATTACTATTTACCGAAATATAAAAAATAAAAAGAAGAAAATAATAATGTTATATTTATTTCATACAATGCGTTAAAGAAAATTAAAACCAAAAACGGCCGAAATAAAATTCCGGCCGTCTTGTTAATATATCATTCTTGTTTGAAGTTCACCCTTCAGCCCCGATAGCTGTCAGGATCACCCTTCACTTCCTATTACTGCTTCACCAACCGCGTAATTTGCGTCTGATCATTCTGCGTCATGATCTGCAGAAAATAAACTCCCGCCGGCAAATGCGTTAAGGAAATCGAATTATTTATTCTGTTAAGTGTTGATGCTACTTCCGCACCCAGCACAGACACGATCTTTACTTCTCTGATCGTTTGATCTGATTTTAAGTATAAAAGATCTGCAGCAGGATTTGGAAATACTTTGATCGATCCTTGAGTCAGGTCTGCGATACCAACAACATTTTGCACTGTAATTGTTGAGGAATATAGGTTAGCACTTGGGCCGTTACCGTTAGTAGCCGTAAGTGATACTACATAGTTTCCGGCATCATTGAAAGCAATGGATGGATTTTCTGACGTAGCAGTTGTACCATTCGTGAAGTTCCAGCCTGATGATGGATTCACAGACCAGTTCCATTCATACGGGCAAGGACTTGAATTGTCTGTGAAGTCTACTACGTCGGTCATATTTATATCTGAAGCACTTACTGTAAATGAGGAAGTAGGTACAGGAGCAGAATTTTCTTCTATATGCAATACAGAATTGATCGTAGGGTTGCATATCACATCTGTGTTTCCGGATGTCCATTTAACGACTACCGAATCAATAGTATTAAAATAAGAAATTCCAAAATGAGCATTCAGTGTTCCCATGTAACGGAATCCTACTCCCGCACGGATATCACGAATTTGTTTGCCCCATGGTCCATAAATTTCCACTCGTGCACCAATACCATTTTTGTTACTCGTAGTTCCTTTAAGAGTTACTGTAAGCCAGTTACGGTTATTGCCATCGTTGTAGTAGATGGTATTTCCGTTCTGTATATCCAAAAAACCATCGTTGTTAAGATCGCCAACAGCTCCCATCGACATCGAATAAGCCTGAGAAGTAAAAGTACCATTTCCGTTATTAAAAAGTATATATCCCGGAGTCAAAACATCCGCAAATCCATCGTTGTTAAAATCGTACGAAGCATATTCAGTACTCAGTCCGGGAAAACTATCGATTCCACTTCCGCTTGTAATATCAGTGAATGTTTCGTCGCCGTTATTGTGCATGAACTTATGCATACCGTTAGCGCTTGAACTTGCACCTACAATGACGTCCATCCATCCATCGTTGTCAAAATCATTCCAAGCCGATGACCATGTTTGAACCGGATCTGCCAGACCTGTAGCTATGGAAACATCTGTAAAAGTACCGTTACCATTGTTTCTGTGCATCTCGTTGATGTTGGCTGTACCTGATCCACCACGGCATTTAGCGATAAACAGATCAGGCAGATGGTCGTTGTTGTAATCTACCCAGATAGAACCGTAGTTTCCACCATTCGGATGATCTCCTAAACCTCCCTGATGATACGTAAGATTGCCTGTACCGTCATTGAGGTAGTAAACGTTTGGAGCAACATCATGACACACAAATGCATCAAGGTGTCCGTCATTGTCGATATCAACCATATTACTGCGCTGCGAAAAAACGTATTCCGGTCCGGAAACCTGATTGAATGAAGTTCCCCCATTTGCTGAAAGCATAAACGTAACTCCGCTGCCGCTACCATAGAGCAGATCATTAAAGCCGTCTTCATTCAGATCGCCAATTGCCATACTCCATCCCGGTGAAAACTGAGCTTCTGATGTTGTATAGTTAGCGATCGTAAAAGTTCCTGAAAGATCTTGCTGATGCACCTGAATATTTGTGTCTGAAACAGAAACAATATCATCCAGATAATCGCCATTCATATCGGTAAGTGCAAGTTTGTAATTGCCGACAATGGTACTCATGGTTACAGGCGTAAATGTCAAGGGTGAAGGATTAACAGGATTTTCGATCATCTCATACTGAAAACCTGCCGATGTATAAATATTATCGAAGACGATATAATAATCTGTACCTGCGTTTGCATTGAAAGTAACCAGGCACAAAGCACCGGGACCACTATCATCATCACCTGCCACACATGTTAATGAACCACAACTGCCCGAATACACATGCACACGATTGTCGATTCCTGAGTTTGCAGGAAAATCAGTTGTGATAGTCACTGAATAATTTAGCAAAGGAGAATATTTATACCAGTTCGCCGCAGTCGCTCCGCTTCCTCCGGATGCGCACATCTGAGTTGGCACCTCTGTTCCTGTGATCGTTGGAGTAGTGCCAATACCATCCACCATAGTAAGTGCAGTGCTACAAGTTTGCTGAGCCACACTGACCAGCTTAAATAGCATGATGAATGTGAGCGAGAGTAAGGTTTTTTTCATTTTGTTTCTGTTATTAAGGGTTTTTTTAAGGGTCAGTCTGTACAATTTGATATGGAAGAAATATAATCCCGGAGCAATTTCACGCCTGCCTCGTCAACTATAGTACGACCCAGCAGAGGCATACGATTGTTTTCGTCAGTGGAATTAAGTCGGAAATACATCATCGATTTATTATAATTACCGGGAAAAATAACATTAGATAAACTCGGATCAAACATATCATCCGGTGTCACGCATTGTCCAAGGTGAGCAGGATCCGTCGTTTCAGAAAAAGCAAGACGGATAGGCCGATAGTCGCAATGACTGTTTTCCTGATGACAATGGCCACAGTTAATGTCGAGATAAGAACGAAGTCGTAGTTTCAACGTCTGAGTAGTATCGTGATAGTCGATTGTAGATACCATGTTCGCAGGCAAATTATTTTCTAAAATTCCCTTTGAAATAAAATACTGCAACTGATTGACTCTTCCGGAAGGATAAGTAAAATCGTTGTTCAGATTTTGAGGTTTGATGCCAATTGGTATAGGCAGGTTATTTGACTTATGACAAATCATGCATTCGGTTTCAGAAGGAATGCGATAGAGGGTACTTTTAGATGTACCGTCCTGGTCCCAGGCCAGCGAAATAAAGCTTCCATTCATAGAAAGTGTAGCCTCCGTCTGATCTTCATTCCAGACATATTCAGCAAAGATCCACTGATTTGATTTACGGATCATCACCCGCGTTTCGATGATCTTGGTGACATTTGCAGGTTGCACATTATCGTAGTAAAAAGTTTTGATCAGGGCAGTTCCCACAGGAAAATCGATGATATTATTATCGGCAACATAAGTTCCCTTCAATCCCGGTGGCACCCAGACAAAACGTTTCTTATGAGCATAATCGGTAAACAATGCCGATGCCGGCTGGAATTGAATGACGCCATCATTCGGCGTATTATTTTTTATATCACCGGTAAAAAAACGGTACTGCGATAGATTAGTATACGGCACACTATCCAGATCCACGGATACCGCGGTATTTCCCGGAGGAGTAGGAACTGTAGGAGTTTCCGGTTCGGTCTCATCCTTTTTACAGGCATCCAGAATCATCACTACCAACAACAAAAAAATCGAAAAAGAAATTACCTTCTTCATGAACGGCTAGGGTTAGAAGTACAAATCTAAAAAAATTTGGATAGGAATGAAAAGAAATTGAGGTGTAAATTAGGAGGGAAGGAACAGTGGGTTTTTAGATCATTTTAAAGCATTGCAAGATTGGGGTAGGTTGGGATTTGAAGGTTATGGTGAATTGTGCTTGGAGGGGAAAAGAAGCGGCTGTTTGTTCAAGATAAATTTTATTTTGAATAAAGCTGCTGCACCGGATCAGAATTATGTCCACCGAAATACTTTAATACTAACATTGAATATAACTCAATCGCCCTTTATTATTCCCAAAATACATCAGTTGAATTATCAATAAATTTTTCACTTGAATGAAGTTTCTTTATAGCTTCCATATTTTCTGGTGAAGCAGCATTTTGAATTTTTTCAAACAAAACTCTATCTTCAAATCGAATGTGTTTTTCTAAATCAACTTGTATTTGCTTTATGAAAATTTCAATTTGAGAAGTATTACAAAATAAACCAGTAATTATTTTGTGCTCTTCGATAGCTTGTTTGACAAGAGTATTTTCATTACCAAGTATTGGAAAAATATACTTTTCTTCTATTTCAAAAAGTTTGCTGTAGATGATTTTTTAAAAACCAATCAAGGTATAATTTCATTCTTTCAATTGAAATACCATTTGAAAAACCTGTTTTTATTTTCCAGCAAAGTAATAAACCGAGATGGTGTTCTCGGCTCAATGTTTTAAGATATTCTGCTCTTTTTATAAGTTTCATAGTTGTTATGTGATTTGCTGATTTTTCTACAATTCTGGTAGTGGCAGAGTCTGAATACAATCCATAAGCACTTAATAAAGTGCCTTTTATTTGTGCTTTGGATAAGAAATCGGTAAAAGAATCATTCATCTCCAGGGTCAGTATTTCCTTCAAACCGAAAGGTTTCATCAAATTCAAAATCATCGGGTGAAAGTTGCGACATGTTATTATTGCAAACTAAACATTCTTCCTCCAAATGAAAATTGAAGTCATGCGTAGCCTCTTTTTATAAGGTCGTTTATTGCTTCGCTTACGGTTTTGTAATTATACATACAATTCTTAAATTAATTCTTTCTCCATTTCAATGGTTTTTGGAAATAGAATATTATTTTCCAAATGGATGTGTAGGTGTAAATCTTGCTCAAATTCTTTTAGTAGAGCAAACGATACACGATAGGTGTTGCACGCATCTTCAGGTGGAGTATAGTTTTTGCTTAATTCTTCAATCTTCATGAAGCGATGCCCCTCCACAGTATGTTCATCCATCATCATCTGTATAGGGTTTTTAACGGTGCCGAAATGTGCTGGATCTATTTTCGTATTCACAAGTTTCGCATTTACCAATTTACGTATAAAAGGAAATAAAATCAACTCTTCCTTTTTCATATGGGCAGCAAGCTCACCAGCACTTTTATTAAATTCTTCTTTTATTTCAAATAGTTCGGGATGGTTTTCTCCATGAACTTTGCATATTTTATCTAAATACGGTTCTATTTCTAGTGTTTTATCTTGAACGTACCTGTGGTGTTTCTTTTCAATATAATCTGCTAATAAATCAAGTGGCCACGATTGATAATTTGTAGAAGACTCACTTTTCGCCTGCAGCATAGCGTCTAAATCTTCTAATACTTTCTTTGAATCAATGTTTTTCTTGTCACATGCATCTTGAATAGTTCTATTACCCTGACAACAAAAGTCAATATTGAATTTTTTAAATACTGACGCAGTACGGTAGTCTTTTGCTACCAGTTCTCCAATAATTTGATTTTCTTTCATTTATTTATGTTTTTAACTGTTTATAAATTTGATTTCAGAGCCACTTTCCATGATTACAATGGACTGAAAATCTTCAATTATTTGTAACTCATGCTTTTCTCCAGCAGGTATAATTAAAGATTCGTTTAGCTTTAATTCATGGTTATTTCCTTTCATTTTTAGAATTGCTCTACCTTTTTGAACAATGATTACAGCTTCTTTTGTGCTAATATGTTCAGGCATATTCATCCCGGCACTTCCGGTAACTTGCAATATCTTGAATGTATTTCCTAATTCAAGACGTATCATTTTTGGATTATCATTTGATTTCATATCTATGTTTTTTCTTGTGTTCATTTCCGTCTTTTCAGTATCATTGCTTAATTTTTCCTTGTTCATATTGATGTGTTCTTAAAAAGTGTTATTCCGAAAATGGACAAGCAAACTACCTTGATGATTTCCATACCTACATAGTAAAAATGAAGGTTAGAAGATGGTGGAGTTTGTCCTTGTATATGCAGTTCAGCTCTCGCATCCAATTCAGGTAACAGCCATGTTGTTTGAACGATGAGAAGAATCATTGGAATAAAAAAGGACAAATTGCTCACTGATAAAAATGTGTTTTTTATTGGAATTAAATTTATCAATATCGCTATTGCAAACACCCATTCTACCTTGTTGAGTGCATTAAAAACCAATTTGCCAATACCAAGTCCCAATGGTAGCGTAATGCCCGGAGCTCTGAATTTGAGCCAACCTTCCATAAAACTGATAGCGCAAACAAATCCTATCCAAAGAAATGTTATAATTAGAGCTATTGGCATTTTAACTGTTGTCATAATAATGGTATTGACGGGTTGTTTTTATAATATTCAATTTTGGAGTGAAACATCTCCGCCATTCGCTGTCCCTGCCACTTGGCTCTTTCTGCTTTTACACCAATAAAGTGTTCATCTACGGTTGCAAAAAACAGTTTAAGCCATTGGTTAAAATGTACTTTACCAACAGGTAGTTTGGCATGCGGCAAAAATGGACTACCGTAATAAGTGTGTTCCTCCAAAAGAACCGTTTGCCAGAAGCGATACATTTTTTCCAGATGCTCAGGCCAGCGGTCTTGAATTTTATTATTAAAAATATCTTTTAGTTTTCCATCTTCACGGACTTTGCCGTAAAAGACATCTACTAAGAGTTTAATGTCTTGTATGTTTGATATGTCTTTTTTCATTCGTTACAGACTATAATTTGTAATGAAGTAATAAGCTGCCCAACCGAAAAAGGCAATCAACAATATCCATAACCAATTGGGGACACTTTGTGGTGTTTCACTGCCATCAATAATAAATTTTTTTGAATCTCCTTTGTCGTAAGCGTTAATCATTAACGGAATTATTCCATCGACAATAGCATTTTCTAAAATACCTTCAATAGCAATTGCAGGCCCATTGCGAACAATAAATTTTATCTTTCGAATGCCTTCCCTACCGGTTGGGGATTTGCTAACTAATTTCAAAGTATGCTCTCCATCAGTCAATTTTCTAGTGTCCAACTCGAACTGCACAGGAGCCATAAACTCCGCAATTGGCTGCGAATCATCATCAACAAATACTACTATTTTACTCTTATCTTCTTTCATATTATTAAAAATTTAAGATTGATTTTTTAATATGGTTGGCCTCTTTTTCTCCGGGCTTGATTAAATATTTTATGGTATAAATAAATGTAAGTACTGTGATTAGTGTAATGACAGCTATTATTACCCAATCCCAAACGTTTTGAGGGCCTGCTCCATGTGTTAATCCTTGCATTATTTTAGGTTGTTGTTTTTCGCAAACAGGGCAAGCGAAGGCACTTATATGTACAAGTATCAATAGTGTACTTGCGAGTAAGTATTTTATTTCATTTTTCATTTTTCCAGTAGTTGTTTGCTTGATCAATAATTTGAACTTTAATAGCAATTACATTTGCTGATGCAGAGAGTTGACCTGTATCATTTGCATAATCGCTGCTCAACTTTTTTCTTGCTTGAGTATCTGTCTGAATAGCGGCAATGCTTTTTTCCAGCAATTTTTTCCAGCTAATTCTCTTGCTTCTCGTGGTGTTTGGATGATAAGATTGTCGAACCAAATTTCTTTTGCTTCCATAATTTATTTTTTCGAGGTCAGTTTAATAAAGTCCATCATTTTTTTTATTTCTTCGGGTGTAACAGTCTTGGCATTATTCCCCCAATTAGTTTTTTCGTGATTAATGATGGCAGTAATTTCTTCGGGAGTTAAGTTATTATCTGTTCCTACGGCATTCATTACGGCATATTCTGGCCTTGCGTCATAACCACGCATTATTATACTTACAAAAAGTTCCAGATCTTCACTTAAAACTATCGGACTTCCTTTCAATGGAGGGAAGGCCCCTTTTAATCCTTCACCATTGGCTTGATGACATGCCCCGCAATTTTGTGTATAGAGCAATTTGCCATCCGGAAGTACAGCTTTGTTTGCAGAGTTAATTGTTGGCTTTTCTTCTTTCTTGTACAAAAATTCCATCGGAGTTTTCCCATCAGGTAATGAGGGTTGTTTCAAACTTTGTAAATATGCTACAAGATTTAGAGCTTCTTGCGTAGCGACAATTTTTCCTTTGATATCTTTTCTGAATTTATCAGGAACAACAACCTCAACATCGCCTTCTTTTAGTCCAGTGTTTACTTCAAATAGCCAAGGGTAGGCAGGCATTATCGATTTTTCTGTCACTGATCTTGGTTGATACAGATGCAATAAGTTCCAGGCCAAACTAGGTTGTCGTGTGCCTATGTTAGTTAGGTCAGGACCGGTTCTTTCTGTCCCCATCAATGTGGCGGTGTTTCGCCAGAAGTCGGTTCGTGTAATACCAGCATAATCAGCAGCTATGCCAGGTCTGCTACCCCATATTTTGTCCATAGCCACATTACGTACTTGTTGGGTATGACAGGCTACACAACCATTGGCGATAAAACTCTTTTTGCCCAAGAAAACTTCTGGGCTCAATGGTTCATAATTTGGAAGCGGAGCATTATTTTCCTGATTATTAATAGCTGGCATTATTGCAACTATTAGTGTTAAACCAATAAACAAGCTCAATGCAGTTCTGAATAGTGTTTTATGATTATTAAAGAATTCCATTTTATATTATCGTTAATTTGTAATGGTTTGTTTGTCTACTTCTTGTTTTGCTCTCAAAATATCTATCGGTGATTTTGGTATTTCAATTTCATCTTTCTTTCGAACCATAACATAAAAATTATAGGCAAACAAAACATGAGAAAACCACATTAATGAACCGCCAATGGCACGCCAAAGCCAGTACGGAGCCATTAACTCTACACTTTCGATAAATGATTTTGTACCTTCCATCCACATCAAACCTCTAAGGGTAGAACCGTACATTAACGGGAAAGTGTAGAATAATAAGCCAATTAAAGCCAACCAAAAATGTGCTCCCACTGTAATTTGTGGTGGCTCTTTGCCTGTAATCCTTGGCACTACAGTATAAATGAAACCCCAAAGCATAAAGCAGATAATACCATACATGGTTAAATGCGAATGAGCAACAGTAAAATCAGTAAAGTGCCAAACCAAATTGGTAAAGCGGAATGCTTCTGCTGTTCCTTGCAGTGAGCCTGTGAAATAGAATAAAATTCCAATCAAATAAAAAGGAAGTGTATAACTACCCGAAAGTTTATTCCACGACCCCTTAAAAGTCAGCAAGAAATTGGTAGTTCCAGCAACAACAGGGATAATCATTCCTGCACTTCCTATAATGGCAACGGTTTGTAGCCACCAGGGAATAGCACTAAAAATAAAGTGATGTGTGCCAATTAAAGTATAGAATAGAATTTGAGCCCAAAAAGCTAGTATCCCTAAACTATAAGAGTATATAGGTTTATTGAGTTGCTGAGGTAAAAAGTAATACATCAAACCAAGGTTAAAAAGCATAAACCACATTCCCACGCCCTGATGCATATAATATCCTTGAATAATCGTTTCGCCTAAGCCATTTTGCCAGCTCGGCCAATATGCGATAATTGCAATAACCAAGAGAAACATCATTGCCGAAATAATGTACCAGTTGGAAACATAAATTTCTTTGGTTGTTCTTTTAGCAATTGTTTTAAAGAAGTTTTGTAAGGAAATAATAATACCTATGCCAAATAATGCCATTACAGGCCAGATGTATTCTCTGTATTCGCCTCCGCCATTATTAATGCCAGCCATTAAAAATATACTTCCTAAGATCACTGAGACATTAATGAGCACAAGAGAACGGTAACCAGTTTTAATGCTTGCGATAGGGACGTTGCTTACTCGTGGAATAACATAATAAGCCAAGCCCATCATTGCCAAAGAAGCCCAACCCCAGAAAACCGCATTTGTATGAACCGGTCGAAGTCTTCCAAAACTCAACCAACTATATTGATCAACATCAGGTGCTACGAATTTTATTCCGAGATATTCCCCAACAGTAGTTCCGAATAGCAGCCAGAATGTAGCACAACCCAAGTACCATAAAATTAATTTAGATAAATCAGGTTCTATATAAGGTCTTGGCTGACTTTTCTTCTTTTGCTCAACAAATCTTAGCGTTTCTACTTCGCTAATGTTATCAATCAAACCTTTGCAGTCAATAGGTTCTTTATCTCCCGATAATTCAAGATTTGAAAGCGAAAATTCATGTTCTCGTTTTCGTTGTTCCAGTTTTTCAATTTCATCGGGACTTAATCCTTTTAAGTACTCATTAAATTTTTCAAGTTCTTTTTTCTTGAGATATTTTTTTAGAACTGCCTTAGCTTTTATCATTACAAGGATTGAAGCTGCAATTATTGGAATTGCAATAAGTAGCATGGTAATGATTATGCCGGATTCGCTAAATATGTTCTTTGTTTCCATTGCCTATTTTATATTGGACAATATTATCCATTATTATTTCAAATTTTTTTACCTTTTTAAAAACGTCAATCCCTTTTCATAATCGATAGCTAAAGAATCAACCGTGGTAGTTTCAAGCATTTTTTTGAGTTCATCTCGTACAACTTTAAATCGATAGTGAACCGGGCAAGGCTTATGCTCATTGCATTGCTTCAATCCAAGTCCGCATCCTTTATAAATATCATCTCCATCAATAGCAGAGACTATTGTGCTTAACTTTACTTTATTAAATGCTTGTTTATTCATTGAGAAACCTCCCCAAGGTCCTTTGTCAGAATTAATGATGTTGTTTCGTATAAGCTGCTGAAGTATTTTTGAAGTATAAGCCGCTGGAGATTCAATGGCTAGGGCAACTTCTTTCAAACTTACTTTTCTACCCAACTTCGATTGCTCAGCAATGAAGATGGAAGCTCTGATTCCGTATTCACAAGCTTTTGAAAACATTTGTTACTTTATTTACGGAGTAAAGATAACTATTAATTTTTTATTAGTGGTTATTTTTGTCCACTATTATATTTAGATTACTCCGATTAGCCACTTATAAGCGTGTTTTATGCTGAATTGGTGTCGAGTTACAATGAAATGTCGACCGAGTTGGGAAAACACTCAGGTGATGGCAATTAGCCCACCTCCGACAAAATTCTTTGAATCCGCTTTTTAATGCTTCATTATGATTCATATAACGAGGCTTCATTTTTCACCAACATTTACAAAGCCGGAAAGAAATATTGGCTAATCAAGGCTAATGCAGTTGATTAAATAATAAAAAGAAAGATTTGATTTTTTGATGAGGGTTACGCAACGGTCACCGGTGTTATCAGAATCACTCTCTTTTTTTAGACTCTTCAACCGAGATCATCTTCTTTAAATAATTCCAATTTGTTGTATCGCCTTCATCCGATAAGTTGCTGACCCAAACTAGGTTGTAATTGATTATTTTTAATGTATCAGATTGGTCCAGGCTATCTTTATTTAAATATTCATAGTAATATTTGCGGTTCGCTTCAAAATTCACTTCGAAATAATTATTTGATCGACACATTACTTTGTATTCAACTTGATCAAGTCCAATCGAATTAATAATAAATGTGTCTATCAATAGGGGAGGAAGTACAAAATTTCCATCTATATCTGATCGGCCTATTGATAGATTTCCATTTGAGGAATAATATATTTCAGCTCCCGATATTGGTTCATGACAATATGTAAGTTTTATTTGATTTAAATTATTTTTAAATTCTTCGTTTATTGAATATAATGCTTTACTATTTCTTGTACTTGAATTAAATTTCATGAAAATATATTTTCCTTTTTTTGTCCAATAATCTTCAAGGAAAAGTAACGGATTGAACTCACTATGATATTCAATTGAAAATAGAATGTCTTTTGATAAAGGTAGATTTTGTGTGCCTAAACCGGGAACTCCTCGTTGATAACTACCAACTATCTCTGTGTCGCCAGCTACTTGACACAAAGCCCAATAGCTAAATAGTATCAAGATGAAAATTGTCAAAAGTGTTTTGTGGTTGATTTGCAATGGGTCTTTAGTGTTTCTGATAACGTTTTCGGGCTTTGCGTTGGTGGGCTTTTGAAACAGTAAACAGTCTGCCAGCACCAAAGTTTATTAATTGCTCAAATGTTTCTATTCGCACTGTCCGCCCACTAACGCAACCCGTGTTAGGCAACGTTTTTTTTCGAAAACTCACCACTCAATTATTACGTCTCTTCTTCCCAGAATTTCAGGTAATATCCATGAGCCGAAATTCGGAATATATTTATTCTCATAACTCACAGTCCTATTTGAATATCCGTTGCATTGTAAAACTAAATATTCTTCTTGTGCTAAAACAGATTCGTTCGCAAGTTTGGATCTCTGATCTGCTTCGATGTGTGCGTAATGTCTTTCTAATAGTTTTCCCGCACAAACCCCCCGAAAAAAAGTCGTGAATGTATGCCTGAAAAGGTTGAATAGAGATGTTTTCCTTTTACTTGTATTGAGTTTAATGCATCAAGTGCGGTTTGTTGATTCGTTGTTAGTTTCGGTAATGTATCTGTGATTTGAATAGAATTGTAGGATACAAAATTGCTTGAATCTTGTTGTTGTTCTCCTTTTTCGTTACTCATTGTACATGACAAATAAACAAGTGGTAAATAAAATGTCATTAGCAATTGCAACTTTGATACTGGCACTCTTTCCGTTTGCATAGAGATAATTTTATTTCAAGTATTGCGATAACCAATTAAGTGTATCAATAGGGTCTGCTATTGACCAAGAATGAGGGTGTCTTCTACCATCTGCTCTGAAGCCTTTGTTTGATGTCACCTGACGCAACCCGTGTTATAGGTTGTTTTATTCTGTCATTTATTTGTCTAGTTTATAAACAAATTCTTCTATTTCGGCTTGACGGGCATTGGCAAAACCTTTCTCTGTCCCGATTTTTACAAAACCACATTGTTCTAAAACTTTTTGCGAGCCAAAATTGTCAAATGCAGCGTGTCCGAAAATGGGCCGTTTCGTTTCAATGTCAAGAAACATTTTTAAAGCTTTTGTCGCAATGCCTTGTCCCCAAAATGGTTTGTCTATCCAAAAAGCAACTTCCGTCTTGTCATTTATTTCAAATTTCGTAACAGTTCCAACAACATTGCTGTCCACAACTATTGTCTGCATATTCACTGTTGGATTGTACAGAAGTTTTGTGTATTTTTCAAGGTAGGCTGTTTTGTCTGTCGGGTCTTTTGCCGTGAATGCGGCTAAATAATTTGCTTCTGTGTCAAGTTGATACTCAAAGAAATTGTTTATGTCTGCAACTACTGATGGTCTTAGTTTTATGTCTGTCATTTTACTTTTCGTTTTGGTTTGTGGTCTGTAAAAGCCCTATAACGTTTTGCCTTGCTGCCGGGCACGCCGTTCTCTTGATTCGAAGATAGTACTTTCTTTGCCTGGTAGCAAGCGATGTTATGTGCGTGACTATTTTAGCGATTTGGGATTCTGTCGATTGTCGAAGAGAGTATAAATTCTGATTTCAGATTTGTGAACTGAATAGATTACAGAAATTTGTTTTGCAACGACAGCTTTTCGAAATCCTTTCAACGTTTGTGATTGAGGGTAAATTTCCGGAAACCGAGAAACGATTTCTTCAAATTATTCTAATGCATCTAAAAAATTCTTGACTTCTTTTTCCGACCAATTTTCTAACAAATATTTAATGATCTAGTCGGTCCGTAATTCAACTTGATTAGAGTTGGAAATATCAAGCTTGTTTGCCAATATTACTGGTGTCCCGCAAATATATAAGTTTCCCCTTTTTTCACAAATCCGATTTGTGCAAAAAGGGGAAACTCTTGCATTGATATTTCTGAGTTACTTTTGTCTAAATATAAAGTGCTTGTTTTTAGTGTTGGATGACATGCTTTTGATTTGCTGTTACATTTCCTGATAGAATCGTAACAAAATAAATTCCGTTTTGAAATTTACTTACATCAATTTCTTGTTCTACATTATTTAAAGTCAAAATTTCTTTCCCCATCACAGCAAATATCCTGATTACATCACCAACCTTAATACGTGAACTTTGTACAATGCACTTTGTTGAAGCAGGATTAGGATAGAGTATAAATGAGTTTTCATCAGTTAAGTCAACCAAGCCGACTGGAGTGAAGTTCATCTTTTGAATATACGCATCAGTATTTCCGTTACCATTTATTTTATTTCAGTTTCTATACAATTAATTAAAACATAAATTATATTTTAACACCAAAGATATAGCCCACGAGTGCTGATAAGCCCATTGCGATTGTCCCCCAAATAGTAATGCGAAGAATAGCTTTTTTTACACTTGAACCACCTGTTTTGGCCGCAGTTGTTCCTAAAACAATTAAAAAAATAGTTGTGAAGCCATATAGCCAATATTCCAGTCCTTTCATTGGTGCAAAAAGTATTACTAAAAGAGGTAATACTCCCCCAACAGTAAATGAAGCTCCTGATGCAATTGCTGCTTGTATGGGTTTTGCTTGGCTAATGTCGTTTATACCCAGTTCTTCTCTAATGTGTGTTGCCAATGCATCTTTCTCTGTCATTTCAATGGCTACTTGCATTGCTGTTTCTTTTTTTAGTCCTCTTTTCTCATAGATTTGAGCTAATATGTTTAACTCTATATCTGGCATTTGTTTGAGTTCTTTGATTTCTCTTTCAATGTCCGCTTTTTCTGTGTCAGTTTGAGAACTTACGGAAACATATTCACCGGCAGCCATAGATAATGCGCCAGCAACAAGTCCAGCGACTGTTGCTAAAACAATAGGCTCTCTTGTTGAGCTTGCAGCAGCAACTCCTATTGCAAGACTTGAAATAGAAATTATTCCATCGTTTGCTCCTAATACAGCGGCTCTCAGCCAGTTGCTTCTGTGTATATAATGGCTGTCTAAGTAGTTGTCAATTGTTATCACTGGCTTGTTGTTGTCGGTTGTCATAAAATTGTGCATAACGGTATGGCTTGCCCAAGTGGGGAACATAGATATTCATCCGCCCCGGCTAATCGAAGATAAATTTATAACTAAAAGTTGATGATATGCACATAGCCCAATTTCTAACGTCCAGCCAGATATGAAGCAAAATTGAAAAACAAAAAGCGGAAACACAGCTTCCGTCCGCCCACATTTTGGCAAGCCGCGTTGGTTCTTCTTCTTGTCCCAAAGTATGCCGTACTATGTTTGTATGAATGGGAGAGTGTATTTGCATTGCAAACCCTGCATCAGTATATCAGAAAGTATGTTTTGGATTAATACCTCCTGAAATAAATACCTTTAATTTAACTTTGTTACGTTTATTAATTAACAGGATGTTATTCCTTTACTACCACTTTTTTCAAATCGGATGTTGCCGGGCCATTTATTACTTTGCCTTCTGTAGTAAACCTGGAGCCATGCATTGGGCAATCAAATGTTTTTTCATCAGCATTCCATTGCAGGATGGCTCCTAGGTGAGGGCAAACAGCTGTGCAGGTATGCAGGTTATTTTCTTCATCACAATAGGCGGCAATCTTTTTAAATCCCGAAGACATAATTCCACCTTCTCCCGGTTTTAATTCTTCCAAATTTTTTATATCAGCACTGCCAAACCAATCGCCATATTGTACAACCATGTTTCCCACTTCCTGCAAATAATCGCTGGTGCTTTTTAATGTAATGCGAGAAGGGCTGTATATTTTTATCCATGGGTTATCTTTCCCGGTAATAATATCTGATATTATAATTCCGCCTAGGGTTCCGTGTGTCATGCCATTGCCGGAATCGCCTGTAATAATATATATGTTGTCATCACCTGGATTTTTACCAATGTATGCCATGGAATCAATGGGTTCCATTACCTGGCCTGACCATTGGAAAGAAATATCTTCTATACTTGGAAAACGTTTCCTTGTCCATTCTATCAATTTTGTATAGCGGTCTTCTTCTTTAATATTTTCATCGTCTGCCTGACCCGTGCGGTGGTCTTCGCCACCTGCAATTAATAAATCATATTGATCATCATATTCAGCCAGTCGAACATAGTGATAGGGCTGCGATACCCATTTAGATTCATGATTACCGGTATCCCACCACAAGGCACATGGCAATTTCCCTTTAGGAACTTTGGCACCAATTGCATAAGTGCGATAAGGCCATTGTTTGGTGTGCATGGTAACCCAATCATTGATCGGAGTATTGGTAGCTACTACTATATGATTAGCTTTTAGAACATAGCCATTAGCGGTTGCACCTTCTTTTGTTATATTCTCAGCTTTTGTTTGTGTATAAATTTTACCACCCAATTTTATAAATGCATCTGCCAGTCCCTTTAAATAAAGCAAAATATGAAACTGTGCCTGGTTGGAAAATTTAATGCACCATTTACCATCTTCCGCTTCAATATCCGGAACAGTATTCAACATCTCTGTTATCAGCCCTGCTCTTTTGGTAGCCTCGTATTCTTTTTCTAAAGTTTCTTTTGAATCAGATGAATGTAAAAACAAATAGCCATCCACTCGTTTAAAATTGCAATTAATATTATGCTGCTTAACGGTGCCTGCTATCCATTCAATCGCTTTCATGTGGCTGTTGGCCGCTAATTGTGCAGTTTCCGCATCATATATTTTTTCTATTTCAAAATAGCGGTCATCAAGAGCACAAGTGAGATGAGCAGTTGTTCTACCAGATTCGCCACTACCAATGTATCCATCTTCTACCAATACTACATTACGTCCTTCTTTAGCCAGGCAATAAGCCGTGGTTAAGCCAGATATGCCTCCGCCAATAACTAAAATATCGGTATCAACATCGTTATTTAGTTTCTCAAAAGAGAGGGGTTGGTTAAATGCATCAAACCAAACAGATACATTTTCACCTGAGGTAATATTATCATTAACAGGTTGGGTGTTGGATTTATTATCAGACGTTTTCAAAATAATTTAGGTATATGATTAATGTAAATTGATTTCTTTTTTGCCCGAAATACCCCTTCAGATAAACGGTTATTTATTTTCATCCATTGTTGTAGTAAGCGTCAGTAAAAAGATAGTTTCTTCCATAGCCAGCACATTATGTGGTATACCCTTATGCAATGTCAACATTTGACCTTTGCTAATTTCAACAGTCTGCTCACTCGTTGTAAATTGTATTTGTCCTTCCAGTACTTGTACACTTATGATTCCATCCGCTGTATGTTTTTTCATTTCAGCATCTTTGTGCAGTGCAATGAGGACTATTCGCAAACCATCAGTTTTAAAAACTGTAATAGCGTTTCGGTCGTTATCCTTCCATGCCTGCTCTTCTTTTATCTGCTTTGAAAAACTGACAAGGTCAATTTTAACAAGTTCTGCATCAATAATACGTTCCCCTTGCGGGCGTTGATTGGTAGCGTCATTAAATTTTTCCTCCATTTTTGTTTTTTTAAAATGTTCTATTTCAATTTTGCTCCGGTATGGTTTAATGATACCTTATTGTTATTCAATTTAAAATGAGTTACATCATTTCATATTTTGAGTAAAAAAAACATGCCATGTTGTAACCTAAAGCAATGAGACGAGGGAGAACAGAAATAAAAAGAGAGAAAATGTGATATAGTTTCCTTCTATCAAAAAAGATCATTGATTGATCTTCGCGTCCAATTCACTTTTGTCATTTAGGAACATTATGAATATGAGTAAAATAATAATGTTTTAGGTCCAGTGTTAGTGGCAGGTATTTTATATGTCAATTATTAATATTGCAGAATAGGTTGTCATGAATTGTGTAATTGATATTACCTCTTCATTTTCTCTTCTCGTATGAAAACTCAACCTTTCACTTATAAAATATTGATCCCCATCCTCATGAAATTTGTTCTCTCGATCTTGGAATTCACCTAGTTCAGGTGTTTGAAAAGACAAAAAAAATCTAATACCTTCTATATTGTCTTTTTGAAATTTGTCCGCAAGCAAAGTCAATGTTTTTACAGCAATCATAAAAGCCTTTTTATTGTCAGGTAGTCAATATAACGGTTAACATGGAAGTGGTTTTCATTATCTTCAATAAATGACTGATTGTCCCAACTCTCAGTCGCTTTGTAAAGTCCATTGAATGATTTTAATGTAATACCAAATTCAGTTGTCAAAATTTGGTCGGCCAAAATCGTTTGAACTCCTGTCGGCAAGTCAACCGAAAACGAAAAGTCGGGAGGCAGATTGTATTATGTCAGAAGTTGTTTAAATGTGTCGTTGAACTCTGTAGTCATTTGCTTACCGACAACGTTTGGTAGCTACAATTTGGCTATTTCGGAGAGGAAGACTGCCTACCATCACGGAACTTAATAAGAAGCACAAAGCCTCATTTAACCACTGAACTGCCAATTTCTTGTAGGTGCTGTTAGCGTTTCGTTGCATATATTTTTTGTCCTCCTGATTTTATGTGTTTAAAGTTTTCATAATTGGTAAAATACTCTAGTCCTAAAACTAATAACATTGAGCTTATATTATACACTTTCTGCATTGTGATTGCTAAACCCAAATAACCAAAACCAAATAGATAAAAAAAACAGTAATAAGTCAACAAGCAAATAATACAGCAGAATTTAAGAAAATGAAGTTTTGTCTTTAGGATAAATACGGTAATAGTAAATAAACCAAGCAAAGTAAAAATGATCGATATTGTTCCCAGGTCATGCAAGGGAGTTGCAATTAAGAAAATAAATAATATGTTGATAGCCCCTATAAATTTTAAAATATTGGCCGATTGTTTTGATGGAATCTTTTTTGACATATTGATAAAAAAAATTCCATAACCAACCGAATGGAATGCCAATCCTATAAGTGCCCAAATCCAGCCAGGATTTTCTGAACCATTTATTGCTTTTGTTTTAAACAGATTGCTAAGAAAATTTTTTGACCAGTCAAACCCTATAGAATTTTTGTCAAACAATGATCCGCCAGGATAAAATTGGGTTGCTACTATTATCAAAATAACGGAAATGACCATACATATCAAAACCGAATATTTCTTAACCATTTGCTTAATTGTTAAACTTTCCATTTGTCGATTAATTGGTGTGTTATATATAGCTAGTTAGTTTGTAGGGACTGTAAACGGCTGGCTACTACCCGAAGATGGTGATATCGGAGCACTTCACTGTCAACCAAGCACAAACTTTGATAGTAGAACAAAGCTTTCTGAACCTCCACTTTCGGGTTGGTGCTGTAAGCGGTTTGGACTTTTATTAATCTTTTATTTTCCATGGAGGATTAAGTCTATTTTCACCAGCGAAATATAGTATCAATGTATTTTGATCGGGGTCTTTTATTCTTGCTTCTCTCCATAGCCAAGGTTTGTCATTTGGCAATTCATCAATAGAAATTCCCTTGACTATAAGTTTATTCACAAATTCGTCTAAATTTTCGCATTCAAAATATATCCAAATGCCTTCACCTACAGGTAAGACATCTACTTCATGAATTGAAAAAGTAGCATTTCCATCGGGACACTGAAATCTTGCGTAGCGAGGTAATGAATTTACGATTAGTTTCATTCCAAGTTTTTGGTAAAATGCTATGGCATTTATAAGGTTTAAGGATGGAATTGTTATTTGATTCAGGTTCATTTTTTAGCATTAAAGTTTGTGATCGTTTATTTTATTTCAATATAATTTTTCAAGCTTGCATTCATCAATTCAAATCCTTTCTTTGTATTGTTTTCAAGTTGATTTTTAAATAGCCCAACTAAAAGTCCTTTGAATTTTTCACTATGTAAAAAAGTAGTTGTTCCATCGCCATTGTCTATAAGTTCAAACTTATGTTCTCCGTCAAACAATCCTTTGAACAATAATTTTCCTAACCACCTAAATTCTTTATTATGTTCAAAAGCCAATACCTTTGGCTTGAATGTCATTCCCTTGCCATCGGGAGGGGCAATACTTATAGTAATTTGACTTCCTACCTTAGGTTCTCCCGTGATGTTTTTAATAAAAGGATTCCATGTGGGGTGGTTTTGAAAGTCCGTCAATACAGCCCAAACTTTATCAGATGTGGCGTTGATTAAGATTTGTGTTTTGATTTCCATTGCGACAAGTTTTTTTATTAGAAATTTATTTCGCTACAAAGATCAGGCGTTTATTGGTGGCATCTTTTGATAAAAATCAAGAAATTATTTGGAAAGTTTTTTTCTTATTCTGCTAAATGTTTCGGGCGTCATACCAAGCATTGATGCAATATTTTGTAGCGGCACTTGATTAAACAGTTCTTTATTGTTTTCAAAAAAACTCAAATATCTTTCTTCCGTGGTCATGGAAAGATGAGTGAAAATTCTCTGTTCCATGGCTGAAAAACAATTCACCAAAAATATTTTTTCCAGGTCTTTCCACTTGGGAACAATTTCTGTGAGCTTTCCGTAATTTTCTTTGGATATTGAAAGTAATTCACCGTCTGTAACTGCTTGAATATTCCATTTTGCAGGATTGTTTGTCAAAAAACTTGCTAAGTCTACGACAAAATATCCTTTTGATCCAATCCATTGTGTTACTTCATTCCCATCTGAATAGGCAAACATTCTAAAATAACCCGATTGAATAAAACTCAAAAAGTTACATTGTTGATCAGCATGAAGCACCATAGAACCTTTTTTCAGTTCTTTATGTTCAAAAAAGGAAATGATATGTTCTTGGTCGGCTTGGTTGATTACTCCGAAGTATCCTTCGATAAAATGTTTTAATTCCGTCATATTTTTGTGTCTTTAAGCCTGACGTTTTAGTATTGCCGCAGCATTATTTTTTTACCGAAATGTAAAAATAGAAAGAGTTGTTGATTTATAAAATAATTCAGTTACCAATGATAGGAACAATTATCCGGAATCAACGGACAGTCAAAATTTGATACGAGATAAAATGTTTAATTAACCACTGAAATTGCTTTTTTGCCAAATACTTGTTAGCGTATATTCATTTTTTTCTATTGATGTCCTTTTTGTAATTCTTGACTATTTTTCCGAACTCTTTATCTTTTTTCCGTCTTTCAGCAACCGAAGATTCAAAATGAGCTTTCTCTTTTTCTAATTTCAGATAATTTTCATATGAAGCTCGGTCAATTTCTCCCTTTTCAACAGCTTCAATAACAGAACAACCTATCTCATTCGTGTGAGTACAATCTTTGAACTTACACGAATGAGAAAGTCTGATAATCATATCAAATGTAATTTCTAATCCGCTTGTTGAATCAGCAATACCTACTTCTCTCATTCCCGGATTATCAACTAATATTCCTCCATTTTCAAGAATAATTAATTCTCTGTGACTAGTAACGTGTTTTCCTTTATTTGTACTCTTGCTAATGATATCTGTTCGCATTATAGATTTGCCGGAAAGATTATTTAATAGAGTGGATTTTCCAACACCTGAAGAACCAAGCATACAATATGTTTTGCCTTTTTCAATAATCGCTTTTATTTTATCGTAGCCATCTTGTGATTCGTTACTTATTGCAATAATCGGAACATTATTAATACGAGCTTTTATTTTCTCCAATATCTCAATAGTCCGATGTTCATCAATTAAATCAATCTTAGTGAGGACTATGATGGGCCTGACCTTTGATGAATTACAAATTGTCAGATATCTTTCTAGTCTATTAATATTGAAATCTCTGTCAGCGGCTTGCACCAAAAATGCATAATCAATATTTGTTGCTATTATTTGTTTCTCTCCGAATTTTCCTATGTGCTGTCTGGAAATAACGGAGAATCTCGGCAATATACTGTGTATAATGGAGAAATCTGAATCATGAATTGTTATTGCAACCCAATCACCAACTGCAGGAAAATCTTCACGACTTTTTGAAGAAAATCGTAAATTCCCTGTGATCTCGGCTTCAAATTCTCCTCTTTCAGTCTTTACAATATATCTTTCTCTATGTTCTGATATAACTCTTCCAATCTCAAACTCTTTAAGATTGTTATCATTCCTTAATTTTTCAAGTTTATTATTATATCCTAAATCTTCTAATATCATTTCAATATAGATTTGATTAGCTAATTCAATACTCACTCTAAATTAAACTTCATCACTTTGTTTACCTCTCAAATCCTTCCTTTTTTTTTCTTTTAATCTTTGTGCTAAACGCTCGTGCTAATTTTTCTTCGCCCATTCATCCATATATATTTCAAATATATTTAATGGCATATTGCCACCTTTTAATATCGCATCATGAAAGGACATGAGATTAAATTTAGCGCCAAGCTCTTTTTTATATTTATCGCGTAGCTCCTTAATTTTTAGTTCTCCTGTCTTGTATGACAACGCTTGTCCGGGCATTGCAATATAGCGTTCAATTTCCTGGGTGGCAATTTGTTCTGATATAGCTTCATTATCCATCATGTATTTAATGGCATCTTCTCTTGTCATTTTCCCTGTATGCAATCCCACATCTACCACTAAGCGAATAGCACGGTGTATTTCTGTGCCATACGCACCCATTCTTTGGTAAGGGTCGGTATAGCAGCCCAACTGTTCGCCCAGTGATTCACAATACAGTGCCCACCCTTCGGCAAAAGCCGGATAAAAAGAAAATCGTCTGAATTCAGGTAGCGAAGTGTTCTCCTGCAGTAAGGAAATTTGATAATGATGCCCGGGAATTGCTTCGTGTAAAAAAGTTGCTTCCAGGGGCCAGTTTGTTGTATTGATTTTTGCAGGGTCAAGTATTGGAATATAATAAATGCCGGGACGGGTTCCATCTGCGGAACTCCTATTATATTGAGGTGAAGCGGCAGCCGCACGAAATGATTCCACTTCTCTTATTTCAAAGGGTGTTTTAGGGGCAACGCTAAAAAGTTTTTGCAATTGCGGCTGAATTTTAGCAAGTACCGCACGGTTGCTGTCTAAGACTTCCTGAACAGTTTTAAATGGCATAAACTGTTTGTCAGTTTGCATATAGTTGAAGAGTTCTTTTAAAGTGCCGGTGTAACCCATTTGATTTTTCAGCTTTTCCATCTCTGCTGTAATCCGGCTCACTTCAGTTAAACCTGTTTGATAAATTTCTTCGGGAGTTTTATGCGTAGTGGTAAAGTAGTAGATATAGTAACGGTACATAGCATCTCCGTTGGGCAATGCATTAATACCACTTGTAGATCGGGCAGCATTTAAATATTCACCACTAAAAAAAGCATGCAGCTTTTTGTAAGAAGGTATAAGTTGCTCATTAATCTCACGATTATAAGCGATGGTCAAACGGTTTTTATCTTCGTTTGAAAATTTTGCGGGGAAATGTTTTACAGGACCATAAAAAACATTTTTGGATGTATCACTTTGTGAAAGTTTTTCCATTTGAGGAATCATTTTTAAGACCAAGACTTTAGGCAATACTATTCCCGCTGCAATGCCTTTTCGAAAGTTAGCAATGGTAGTATCTGTCCACACAGAGAAAGCGTCCATGCGTTGAAGCCAGTCATCATAATCCTTTACCGTTTTAAAGGGTTGGTCTCCCGTGCCGCTTCCAAGCTGACCCATCTTAAGTGGTAATGAAAAGAACTGCGCAAAGGGCATCAACTCTTTATGAAATTGTTCGCCTTCGAGTTCTCTGTTAAGTATGTCTTTTAAAATGTAAAAAGAAATCCGGTCTTCCTGATTCAGGCTTTCAGGTTTGTAGCTGCTTAAATCATTCTGATATTTTGAATAAAATTCATGAACCTGCTTTAAAAACAACTGCGAACCATCATTTGGAAGAATGTTATTGTACCGGTTATCACCGGCTGCAGTTGCCTCCAGGGGAAAAAGCTTTATGCGGTCTTCATAGTAATTTTTGAACAGCTGATGAAGAGTATTGTTTTGGTTAACTATTTGTGCTCCTGCTGAGCTTAAAAAAAATAATGCTATAAAAGTTGCCTTTTGAATTTTACATTTCATAAGTAGATAATTTACAAAGTTAATTTCTTGCAATCAGTTTCAAATTAGTATTGCCGCCAAGCATGCCGCATAACGGTTAGCATTGCCGAAGCATTATTTTTTACCGAAGATAAAAAAAAAGAGTAAAAAAATAATGTTTTGGCAAGCACCCATGTTAGCGGAAGGTTTTTATTCTTTGGATCACATAGTGGCAAGTGCAGATGTCAAACCTGTTGCCCGTCTCCATGCCGCAAGTTGTCCTAAATGCATTGCCTCATGATTAATACACATAAAAATAACAAGGTCAAGCAGGGTCGGCATATAACTGTTGAAACGCCATTTTATATTTTCTCTCAATTTATTTTCATCTGCAATTTTCAATAAATTCTTTACCTTATTATGTTGATGTTCTAATTCATTTATCAATAATTCCTTTGATGGGAATTTACTAATATCTTTGTCAGGTTTTCGTGGGTCTCCCGGTCCTTTTCGTAGAAATAAGTCCGCCCAATTGTCCGGCATTTCAAATTTTGCACCTAAGTCCTCTGCAAGCATTGCACTACCTGAAACCAAATGTCCAAGTGTAAATGCGGGATGATTATCCAGTCCGTTTGAAGGAATAATTGTCATTTGTGCATGATTCAGGTCTTCAACGAGTTTCTTCGCATAATCAAGATTAAAGTCATACTGATTTATAACTGTCTTTAGAATTGCTTCGTTCATTTGTTTAAAAATTCGTGTTTGTTTGTTCTTTGATTTGTTCCATAAATTAACATGGTTGCCGTGCGTTGTTTGCAGGGTCAGTCGTTTAACTTTCCGCTAACGTTTAGCATTGCCATAGCATTATTTTATTTACCGAAATATAAAAATAAAAAGATTCGAAAAATATGTTATGGCAATGCGATGTTAGGAGTTCGGACTTCTTTTTCCGTCATTTGTAAATTCGTGTTTCAAGTAAAACCTTTTTGTTGTCATAAGTAACATATTTTTCTATCCAACGATTTAATTTGTCATAAGTATATTCGTACTCTTCGAGAAACCAATGTCTGTTTCCACCAATCAGACTTATCATTTTTCCTGTTGTGGTGTCCATAAGCGTTGGAACATTACTGTAAATTTTATCGCCGTATTGATTGTATTGACTCTCTTCAATTTGAGTAATGTTGCCATCTTCCACTATTTGATTAAAGATTTGTTGTCCTGCAGAATTAAATCGTCTCTTTTCAACAAAGGAGGTGTTGTTGAATGAATGTGTTACGATTTGTGCGTTGTTAAAACTGTCGAAATCCGAATACGTTTCTATAACTGTCCACTGACCGAAATATTTAGTTTTAGAAATTACCCTGCCTTTTTCGTCCAATGAATAGACGAATTTGGTTGTGTCCTTATGCGATTTATTCTTAGAGTCGGAAACCATGATACTCTCAATAAGAAGCCCTTTGTCATTATAACGATATTCATAGCTTTCTCTGAGCTGTCTTTTGAAATAGTTAAAAGATTTATTCGTTCTACCGTTGTCGTCAAAATAGTAAATCGATCTAAACCCTTTTTGAGCACAACAACCATTATATGATTTATTAATTAGTTTCTTGGATCCGGGAAACTTTTCAACTTCAACAGCAATTGACTGTCCAACTGATAGATGAGTCAGAAATAGTAATATCACTAAAGCAAATGTTTGTCGTCTTGTCATTCTGTTTAGTTGCTGTTTTGGCAATGAGGTGTTAGCGGTTCGTGCTTTTATACCTTATCCCTTTGTCATTTTGTTTCTAATCATTTCTCTGTGAGATATTTCATTAAGTAAGTCGCTGATGTCAATGCTGGACTAGCCATTGGGTCGTTAAATAAAACGTCAATTGGTCCTTCACCAAAATATAGTCCGTCGGAAACAAGGAAAGTAATTCTTACATTTCCTTTTGTCGGGGCTGGTCGTCTTGGTTTGTCCCAAACACCAATTTGATTAACGATGTTTTGGCTTTTTAAAAACAAGTCTTGGGTTAGTTCGTTTGATTTTTCGTCTGACGTTTCCCAAACTAAAATTTTTCCAGTCTGGTTGATGTAACGAGCCGTTCCGTCATTAAATGATGCTAAAGCGTCAAGACCGCTGTCAAGTCCAACTTCAACAATTACGGCAAGAAGTTCTTTCTTATTTGGTTTGTGTCCGCCTGCAAGTTGTCTGTTGTATGAAAGAACTTTCAGTCTTGTGTCAGAAGTGCTGTCGCCAATAATTTTCTGCAAGTCCGAAATTTAGGGATAAGGCGGTTTTGTATTTTTTTTATACAAGTCAATGTTGTCGCAAAACAATAGATTGTATATAAGATTTGTCGAGCTGTCCTTGTAGGGGTCTTCCGAAGCCGATAATTGTTCAGGAGTTTTTTTGAAAAAACTAAATAGTCCCATAGCCGCTATTGTTAGTGTTGTTAAGGTCAGTCCTGCGATTACGATTTTTTTCGTCCTTGTCATTTTGTTTGATGGTCGTCATAGCATGACTTTTTACGTTTCGCCTTTCCGTAGCATTATTATTTTACCGAAATATAAAAATAAAAAGAGTATAAAAATTTTGTTTTTGCATAGGATGCGGTGTTATATGTAGCCTTTTTATTTTCGCTTTTCCCATTCATCCCAATTCTTATCTGTTGGTTTAGTAAATTTGATTCTATCACCAACCCACGAAGTCTGGTTGCCAGATGAGTCCATAAATGAAAACTCAACTTCATAATCATTACTCTCGTCAAATGTAAATGCTCCTGAACACATTCCATGTCCCACAATTATTTGATTATTTCGGGGCATTATAAAATATGTTGTTTCAATTCGAGATTTTATATTCTTAACAGTCGTTTTGATTGTTACTTCAGAGCTGTCTGTTACAGGAAAGTCAAAATCAACAGACATAGCCGGGCCACATCCAAAACGTATATATGATTTATCGATTTCCTTTGGTACTGAAGTCAGTAAAGGTTTATCGTTGTCAATACCCGCAACAACTTTGTATTTTATTGGTTCATATAACTTTGTTTTGTCATTGTAGCGAGTGAAACGATCATATTCGGGCAAACTGTCTATAAACATAGTATATTCAACTCCTGCTACTAATTCTGTTTCAGGTTTCAATAGGGCTTGTGTTAGATAAAATTGTCCTGTATAAATTCCTGTAACAATAAGTTTTACCTTCTTGTTTCCACTTTTAAGGTAGATGTCGTGTTTCTTGTTTAGTCCTAAAATAACATTCTGACTTTCGGCATAACCGTCAAGAATAAAAATTGTGTTTTGTTTTATTGTCTGGCTGCTTGGGAATACCCAAAGAGCTGTCCCCGCACATTCAGCATATACTGTCGCAGTCCAAAGCAATCCGATTAATATTGAAAGTATCTGTTTCATAAAGTTACACATAACGGTTAGCCTTGCTGCTTGGCGCTCCTTCCTCTTGAATCGAAGGTAGTGCTTTCTTTGCATGGCAGCAAGCACCCATGTTATAGGCCGTTTTTTTCGTCTACTGTATTCATTTGGATGGATTAAAACCATACATGAATTCATTCAAGTGTCCTCCAGAACTTTCAAGTCCAACGATATCCATAAGTTCTTCGAAGTAGTGACAAACTCTTTCTCTATCTTCTGTATCAAGATCACTATAAACGTCACTGAAACGGTCTAGCCCTTCTTGTATTTTATCTTGATATACTTTATCACTCGCTTTTCCGCTTACTGCAATTTTTTTAAAATCGTCTGCAGCTAAATTTATTTTTTCAGTTAAAATTGGTCTCAGTGTAGAATCAGAAATTCCAGGGTAGAAAATGGCGGTGTCTTGAACAAACTTTTCTTTTTTCTTAAATGCTTCAATCAGATCCATTGAGTTAATTGGTGTTTTAATATGTTTTTGTCCACAGGAAATCAAAGACAGAATTATAAAAATATAAAATTGGGGTTTAAATTGTTTCATGTTTGCTCTTTAAAATACCCTATAACGTGATGCGGCTTGACGAAGGTAGCGATTACGAAGCATAAAACGGTCTGAAAGCAATATGCTTTATGCGAAACGCAAATATTCAATTTACCACTGAACCGACACTTTCGCTAAGCCAAAGTTGTCTGATGTACTATACAGGTTCTTCAATTGATTTAACTTTCCTTTATTCTTTGCATCAACTTTACCACGGAATGCCCATTTGAATTTATTTTTCACCAATTCGTATGTAGTCTCACTAATGTTGATCTTTCCTATGCGCTGCTTTTATTGTCTCTATTAACCAAATTATTTTTATTTGTCTTATAAATTGTAAGTAAAAGTCAACTGTCAAGGTTTTTCTAAAATGTCTGTCGCTGTTTTATTACCGAGTTGTTCAGCTAAGCCGATAAGAAGTCCTTCTGTCCCACGAATGTAGCAGAGCTTATAAGTGTTTTCAAAGTTAACTACTTCTCCAACGACTTCGGCACCATGTTTCGCAAGTCGTTTTAGTAATTCGTCAAGGTTGTCAACCCTGAACATAACACGAAGATAACCAAGAGAGTTAACTGGAGCTTTCCTGTGATCTGCAATAGTATGAGGGGCGAGAAATTGTGAAAGTTCAAGTCGGTTATGTCCGTCTGGCGTTACCATCATAGCAACCTCTACCGATTGATTTCCAAGTCCTGTCACTCGTCCTGCCCATTCGCCTTCAATCATTGCTCGTCCTTCAAGTGTCAGTCCAATTTCTTTGAAAAAGGAAATAGCATTGTCAAGAGATTTTACAACAATACCGACATTGTTCATTTCTATTAATTTACTTTTTGTCATTTCTTTTCCTTTCGTGTCAGGTGTTTCAAGATTTGTATGTCGTTCAATTATTGCTTTTTCACTTTGTATGTATAATTAATAAACTTTCCTGAAGGTGAATGATAACGAAACAATCCACCCCTTGTACCTACCCAAATGTTTCCTTCATTATCTTCTACAACTGTCCAGACATCGGAATTAGAAAGACCGTCTTTTGTTGAAAAGTGGGTGAAGGACTTTCCATCGTAACAGCAAACACCTCCAGCCCCTGTGTTCCACTTAGTATCGCTGCCCACCCAAATGTTTCCCTTTTTATCTTCATAAATACAATCAATAGTATCATTGCAAAGACCATTTTCCTTTGTAAAATGTGTATAGGATTTTCCATCATAACGGCACAGTCCTCTATACAAATTGACGAACCAGATGTTCCCCGTTTTATCTTCTCTGATGTCCATAATCTGACTACTGAAACATCCATCAACCTTAGTAAACCTACCTGAGGTGGAATCGTAACGACTCACGCCTCCGGCCCTTTCACCGAACCAAAGATTGCCTGATTTATCTTCTAAAATACATTGAACACCATTACTGCCCAATCCTTGTTTTTCTGTAAAATTGGTAACAGCACCTGTGGCAGGATTATAACGACAAACTCCGTAGCCATTCGTACCGAACCAAAAATTTCCATTTCTGTCTTCTAAAATACAATTAATCTCGGATTTGCACAGCCCTTCTTTCGTTGTAACATCGGTAAAGGATTTACCATCGTAACGACATACTCCATTGTCAGTGCCGAACCAAAGGTTTCCTGCTTTATCTTCAAAAACAGATTCAACATTGTTATTATTCAAACCATCTTCCTTTGTAAAATTGGTAGACTTGTCTGATGCAACATCATAACGATACACACCCGCACCCATAGTTCCGAACCAAAGGTTCCCGGCTTTATCTTTCAAACTGCAACGAAACATATACTCACTTACTTGTCCGTAGCAGGGAATAAATAAAATTAATAACAGCAAGGTGCAGATTTGTATGTTTATGTAATACTTTTTCATTTCTCTGTAATTTTGTTTTAAGGAGTTTATTTCTTGCATTCTGTTTCAGTTAGCACGTCACACAACATTACTGATAACGTTTTGTCGCTTTGCGAAGGCGGGGATTTTCAGCACTAAACTTCATTAGAAGCACGGGGCTTGATTTAATCACTTTACTTTCATAGAAGCGCAAAACTCCCGCTCATACAAACGGTTGTTAGCGGCTGCCGTTTTTACTGATCGCCAAATTTTATTTTCATTTAATACTCTGTCCAAAAGTCAATAGGTTGTTGCTTGGATCAAGTAATGCGAACTCTCTTTGTCCCCAAGGTTTTGTTTCTAAATGCCCGTTCGGGTGAATTGAAATCTTGTTGTCCAAAAGTGTTTGGTAAAGTTTATCAATGTCGTTTGTCCTGATATAAACTTGTCCATAGTTTTCTTTTGGGTCAAGGTCTTTGAACTCAAAAAAGTGAATTTGAATGTTGTCTTTATGAACCATTAAGTAACCACCAAAGTCATTGTCACCAAAAAATTGAAACCCTAATTTGTTCACGTAATAGTCTTTCGTTACCACTTTGTCTCGCATTGGTAACTTAGGATTTATTTCTGTCAGCATATTTTATTGCGTTTATTTTGTAGATAAAATTTCTTGTTGGCAACTGTTTGTTGCCATGATTCAACAGGGTTGCCACTAATGTTTTGTAGCTACAAGAAGTTGGCGATTTCGGAGACGAAAACTGTCTGCCATCACAAAACTTGATTCTAAGCACAAAGCTTCATTTAACCACTGAACCACCAATTTCTTGTAGGTGCTGTCATGTGTTCGTTTTTATCTTTTGTCAATTTTCATAAGAAAAGTCCTTTAATTCTATTAACTCCTTTTGAATTTGGTTTTCCCATTCTTTTTGTTTCGTCAAGTCGGTTCCGTACTTTGTTTCATGGTCGTATTCGATTCGTCTTTTTGAAAAGTCGGTCATAATTTTGTTGTTTAATTCCTTTGCTATTTCTGTCCCGTTTGCTATTTTTTTTCTGTTCTCACGTAGTTCTTTCCGGAATTGTCGAGTGTAAATTTCACAAATGTCGAAGAGTGTCTGCTGATACAAAAGTGATTGATTAATATTAGTTGTTGTGTCAATCCAGGATGCAGTTTTGATCATGTAGTTATGGACTTTTTTGTTAAAGTTTTTTGTCAAAAAGTCAAAGCCGCCTACTTCGTAGTCAACAGAAAATTGTGCAAATGAAGATGTAGTTTCATTAGATCTGGTCTTGATTGAAAAATCGTCCAATGTCAGTTTATATGTTGCACTCCATTGCAAATTGTCATGGCTGTTTTGTCCATATGCATAACTTGTCAGCAAGCAAATTAGCGTAATTAAAATTGTTGGTCTGTGAATTAATGTCATTGCTATGTCTATGTTTTGGCATGTCCTAAAATGGCGCATAATGTTATGCGGGCTAATGAAGTGGCGCATTAAAACGAGTACTTTCTCCTTTAAAACTAAACAAAATAAGAATGAGAAATTCACTGCTTATGACTTCCCGAGCCATTTCATTTAGTCCGATGTTAACGGTTGGTTTTCTTCTTGTCATTGCTTGACAACCTTTCCGGTTGTCAGTGTCCCTTTTGAGTTCCTTATTTCATAAAAATATATTCCATCTGCAAGTTGCTCTGTGCTGATTGCCGTGGAGCTTGTAAAGGCCTGTTGCAAAATATGTCGTCCAAGGAAGTCGTAAAGAGTAACTGTTGTCTGCACCTTGTCGGTAAGTACAAAAGTAAGCTGCGTTGAAAAGGGATTTGGAAAAGCATTTACACTGTTTATTGCTTTGTCAACATTGTTTATTCCTATAGTGGTGCAAAGAATATTTACCGAAGCGCCGCCTCCTTTCAGAGAGTTTGCTGTAATTGTACTTCCGCCTGACGAGACATTCGTTGCAGTGCCGGCTGCGGACATTGAAATGGAATTTACAATTGTTGTAGTGCCCCCCTCATTGCAATTGCTAGTTCCTGCGGAATCCGTTTTGATTAAATACATATTTCTGTTTGCGCCAAAACTTTCTTCGCTGGCGCTTATTAAATATCCCCCATCGCTTGTTTTCAGAACACAATTTTCATAATCATAACCACTGCCGCCATAAGTTTTAGTCCATAGGGTATCTCCGGCAGCATCCGTTCTTATGACGTAAACATCGCTGGCAACTCCGAAACTGTATGATTGCCCCACAACAATAAAACCGTCATCGGCTGTTTGCGTCATCGAATAGCCATTCTCCCAGTCAGTACCTCCATAGGTTTTTGTCCATTGGGCAAGCCCGTTACTATCGGTTTTCATTAATAAGCAATCAAAACCGCCGGCGCCAAAACTATTAGTTGCTCCTGTAATTATATACCCATTATCCGCTGTTTGCATTATTGAAAAACCAAAATCATCAAGGGCACCGCCATATGTTTTTGTCCAAAGGGTATCACCAATGGCATTAGTTTTCACTACATAAATATCTACTCCGCCGGCACCATAGCTCTGCGTGATTCCAATTAAAATAAATCCATTGTCACTTGTTTGCTGAACAAAGTTTCCGTTTTCTTCAAAACTACCGCCATAAGTTTTTGTCCATAAGGCATTGCCATTGGCATCGGTTTTAATTAAATATGCATCGTAGTTGCCGGCTCCCAAATTTTGTGTGGTGCCTCCAACCAGGTATCCGCTATCGGAAGTGAGCAGAACCGTATTTCCATAGTCTGTTCCTGCGCCACCGAAAAGTTTTGACCAGGATACATTTCCTATTGAATCGGTTTTGAGCAAATAAACATCTTGTCCATTGGCGCCAAAGCTTGTTGAGTTTCCAGCAATGATATATCCGCCATCAGGAGTTTGTTTTACAGAATTTCCATACTCATCATTGGACCCTCCGTAAGTTTTGGTCCACAACGTATCGCCGTTGCTATTTAGTTTGATTAAGTACACATCATATCCTCCGGCTCCAAAACTTAGGGTTGTACCCACCAGAATATAGCCGTTGTCAGTGGTGGGTTGAATTTGGGTTCCGTAATCGAGCGCGGTACCGCCAATGGTTTTTTGAAATGTGAGTTGTGCTGATGTTTGTTCCACAAAGGAAAGAATTGTCAGTAGCGTGATGAGTAAATTTGTTTTCATATGAATTTGTTTGGAGTTAATTTATTTGAAATTTCCGGAATACTTTATAGCTTTATTTATTTTCAATAATTTTATTCAGTTCTATTATAATAAAACTTTTGTCTTGCGTGTCGTATAAAGTATTACCGGTTATTGATGCATTAAATGTCGCTTCTACTTCTGCAATACTTTTACCTTCATTATTTACAATCAATGTGTTTTTATCTTTTGCAATGAATTTAAAATCCTTTGTTCGTTGGTAGTAAATACTTATCTCGTTAAAGTCGATGCTTTTAGTTATGCTTAGTTGGTCGTCAAGTGATAATGTCTTGCTTTGGTTTGTGAACACAAACAATTTGGTTGAGTCTGATTGATGGAGATTCAATAAATCGCCATTTTGCGATGTAATGAATACGTTGCCGCCAACAAAATATTTCAACTCTCCAAAGTTCTCTTTGGAAAATTCTTTTTGTAAAATTTCATTTCCGGTATCCATTGAATATTTTGCAACCCTGTTTTTAAAAACGAAATACATTGCTCCATTGTTTATTTCATAACTCAAAATGGGATCGTCTTTTACATTTAAATTTGTCAAGAATATTTGTTTGCCTGTTTGTTTATCAAACGCCGCGAAAAATGGTTTTCCAAAATCAATCTGTCTGTAACCCATAAAAGCTACCCCATTATTGACCATATATATGACATTGTCTTGTAAAATTAATGAAGATTTACTTGCTATGTCGTTTGGAAAAGAAAATTTCCAGGCTATTTCTCCTGATTGCTTGTCAATTTTTACAAGTTGTTCTTTAGATGCAAAATAAATATTGGAACTATCAACTATCGTGTTTGACACCAAATCTCGAACTAAATTGTGTCCGGTAGACATTGCGAATGCACCTGTCAATAAGCCTAATGCCAGACCAGCCGCATTTGCACCAGCAGTTCCTTTATAGTCTTTTTTGCCGGTAACTGAATGATAGTCCCAGCCCTTTCCGGTATTAATGTTTATTGAGTGTAAACCCGCTGCAACAATAATCATGGTGGAGTCATTGGTATAAAACACATCATTCCAACCATATTCTCTATTCAAATCTCTTTTCCAAAGTACGTTGCCATTTTGCAAATCTATTCCTTCAAGTTCGTTTGTAAATCCTGATGAGTTTTTAAATTTATAACCAAGACCAATGTTCTCCATCGGGTCAACAAAGTAAATATTGTTTTTTACTTCCCAAAGTTCTTCTCCTGTGTAGATATCGAGGCAAGAACTCTTATTTCCTACAGAAAAAATCATTGTTTTATTAAACTGCTGTAAAATATTAGCTTCATATACAATATTCTTACTCCATAAAACCTTTTGATTTTTAATATCGAACTGGATAATTTTCCCGCTGTTGTCAAGCCATTTTCCGTTTTTACTCAATCCCCTCAATTGAACTGTCAAAAGTCCAGTTGTTGTGTCCAAAAACGTCTCATGAATTCTGTCAGGAAAAACATATTCCATTCCTTTAAAAACAATACTGTCTACAAGGCTTTTACCTAACACCTTCTCATTACTCAAAACTTGTATTTGATTTTTTTGACAATATCCTACATCTGCAGTTAAAGTAAAATAACAAAAATTATTCTTTCTATTCTCATATGTTTGTTGATGTCATAAATTAGGTGTCAGTTTTAGTGTCGTCCTGGCATTACCACTAAAGTTTAGCATTGCCGAAGCATTATTTTTTTACCGAAATATAAAAATAAAAAGAGTCAAAAAATAATGTTTTGGTAATGCGGTGTTAGTGGCATCATATTTTTTACGGATTTGTATTGTATCTACAGAATTTGTATCCGTCTTTCGTTTCTATAAAACTTAGAAGAAGAGCGGCTCCTTCATAATCAGCAGTAGTTTCAAAGGTCTTAATTGAAACTACTTTAATTTTGGCAATATCTATATTTGAATTTTTGGATATACAATCTTTATAAAACATCCGTCTGTTTTGTTCACCTTCATCATAGATTCTCCAATTTGTTGAATCCGCTATTTTTGATTTGATAAATTCATCGAACATATTAAGAAATTCTTCATCATAAAACTTTGGTGATGATATGTAACAAAATTCATTATTAAGTTTATCATACCAAACATCCGGATTGTTATTTTGATATAATGAAAAAAGCGAATCCTTTTCTGTAGTATTTCGAACACAACTATAACAATCAATACAGTCTGTAGATAAGTTGACCAATTTAATTTTGTCAAAATCTAAAATCGCAGTAACAAAGCTTTTCCACGACTTCAAAATTTTTAAATCAACCGAATCTTGTTCACTTTTCAATTCATTTTCATGAGGAGTTGATGCTATCAATCCGCATAATGATAAATGGAATAATAGAAGTAAGGCGATTGTTTTTTTCATTTATGATGCTAACGTTTTGCAGATACTGGCCGTTGGTCTTTCGAAGCACCATCTTCCTTACCGACAAAAGGTTATTTCGAAGATACATGTTTATTAGCTAGCCGCAAATTAATTTCCCGAAGGGGCCGCTTTTTTGCGCGCGCGATGACCCGATTCCGCCCAATGGCCAGTAGGTGCTGTTAGGTGCTACCCTGTTTCTGAATTATTCCACATTAATTTTTAAGATTTCCATCTGTCCAAACGCTTCATTCCTCTCGTAAATAACCAAGAAAAAAATCTTGAATGTCCACCTTCCATCATTTTCTGTTTGTTATATTCTTGAAATTCTAAAACATTGTTTCCTTTGTAAATAAAATCGCCATTTTCATAGCAGTAAGAACAATATTTTTTGCTAATGCTTTTGTCTGCATTTGTTCCGCCTCCTTTTTCATCTCGTTTTAATGGCATTCCACAAGACTGACAGTTTTTAAATTCTTTATCCATTTTTGAATGTTTTTAGTTTTGATGAGCGTTTCGGTCGGGTTGCACCTTTACGTTTAGCATTGCGGATGCATTATTTTTACCGAAATGTAAAAATAAAAAGAGTCAAAAAATAATGTTTTGGCAATGCGGTGTTATATGCTGCCTTTCTGATTTTTTACTCTTTCAATAATAAGATCTTCAAACTTGTCAATAGTAATTTTGCGGAAAATGTTATCATAGTCACGGTTAATTATTTTCCTCTCGTTAAAATCAGGGGAATCGGAAATTCCATAGAATACAATGTTTGTTCCCGAGCTAAAAGCAGGATCTGTCAGGACCCACATGTGTATATATTCTTTTGAGTTAGGAACAAAAACTTGAACTTTAGAATATCCGCTATGATCAGTAGGAGTAACATCAAATTCCAAATTATTATCATATGTCACAAGTTGCTTTATCAAATTGTCCCCAGTTATATCAACGTAATAAAATTTGACAAAAGACCCGCCATTGCCAAACATCCTTTGATATATCATAGGCGAAAAGTCTAAAACCGTCAACACTGTTAAAGTGATAAAAATATAGAATAGTGTTTTATGTCGTCTAACGCTGTTCATCATAAGGTGGCATATAACGTTTAGCATTGCCGAAGCAATATTTTTTTACCGAAATATAAAAATAAAAAGAGTCAAAAAATAATGTTTTGGCATGCGGTGTTATGCGAAGGCCAATTATATTTGTGGGAATAGTTGTTGAAAAAGAATAAAAGACTAGTTATTTCTTAATAATCTTCCATCGAAAGGATTTATTATTACTATTAAGTATTAAAAAATAAATTCCGCTGTAAAACTCGTTCATATTTAATGAGTATTGTTTTGAAGAAATAACTTCCTTCACTAATAGGTTACCGGATAATTCATATAGCTCTAAGAAAAAATTACTATTGTTAGATTCGATATTTAATTTGTCAATTATTGGATTGGGGTAAATTGAAATTGATTGTTGTTGATCATATTGAGTGATTTCGGAATTAATTGAATCTGGTGTATATTCCCAACAATCACTTTGAAATGATCCAGCCCAGCCAGTCCCAACATAACCCTTGCCCCCCAACAGAAAAGCCAACCGCATTAGATCTTCCAGGGCCCCCATAATTTGTTTTTGCGCCCATGTATCATTTGCTTTGTCGTATTCCCAGAAATCTCTTGAAAACGATCCATCCAATCCAATTCCAATGTATCCTTTAGATCCAATCGAGAAACTAACTGCAGAGACTCTTGATTTCCACCAAAACTAGATTTTTGATTCCAAGTATCTAAAGTAGGATCGTATTCCCAAAAATCTTGTAAAGAAATTCCATTTGGAATCCACCCAGTTCCGATGTATCCATGATTTCCAATTGAAAAGCCAACAGCTTCAGTTCTAGCAATACCCCCAAAATTCGACTTTTGTGACCAGCTGTCTGATGATGGATCGTATTCCCAAAAGTCTTGCAAAGCACCACCTGTTGGCGCGTTACCAGTACCAATGTACCCTTTCGTTCCGATTGAAAAACCGACCGCTGCATGGCGAAGGCTTCCTGGGAAATCTGCCATTTGAGTCCAAATATTTGTAAATGGATCGTATTCCCAAAAATCTCGGTATATCATATTTGCATCTGACCCCAACCCAATATATCCTTTCGTTCCAATTGAAAAACAAACAGCACCTAGTCTAGGGCCTCCCCCATAGTTTGCCTTTTGTGTCCAAATATTTGTCGAAGGATCAAACTCCCAAAAATCGTTTTGAAGATTTAAGCCTGTATTATTTGGTGAACCAGTTCCAACATATCCTTTACTACCAATGGAAAAACTCACAGCACTATTACGTACGCCTCCACCAAAATTTGACATTTGAATCCATGAGTTTTGCGAAAAACATACTGACGAATTTTTTGAAAAGAAGCAGAAAAAATATGAATACAATTTTCTTCATTAGATAGAGTCTAAGTTATGATGAGCAAGAATGGCTTTTGCATAACGGTTTGCGGGCTTATGCAGTGGGGGCATTAGTAGCACTCCACTGTCCACCGGCACAAAGATAATAGAAAGCACCAAAGGTAATAAACCCACGTCAGCCCCCATTGCATAAGCCCGCTGTTAGGTGCTGCCCTTCTGTCTGTCTGTCTGGCGGGGTGGGGTGCAGTCTCTTGGCAAAGCTTTGGTAGTGGGCGGCTTCTGTGGCTTTGCCATGTGCCTGCATTGCGTTGGCATTGCAATAATGTGTCAGTTTAGGTAAGAAATGAATGTGTAGGGGTAAATAACGTTGTCGTAGTCCTAAATAATTGAGTAGTCGTGTTAAATAATTAAAATGCTTCCTGGACTATAAATTCATTTGAAATACCCAAATCAGCTAAATACTTGACAACTGCTTCCATCATAGGCGGAGGACCACAGAGATAGAAATATTTACGTCCTTCTATTTTGGTTTTAATAATGTCAGATGAGATAAATCCGTTTACGTAGCCCTCTACTTTTTCATCAGATAAAACATTGATAAAATTAGCTCCTAAAAGCGATTTTAATTTCTCTTCCAAAATAATATCGGCTTTGGTTTTGTTGGCAAAAATTAGTTTGTTATTACCTATTTTATTTTCTTTTTCAAGCTGTTTCAAAATGGCTATAAAAGGTGTAACACCTGCTCCACCCGCAATAAAAACACCTTCGCCTTTGTAGTGAATATCGCCAAACACATCGCCAATAATTAGTTCATCGCCAGCAACAAGTGAACATAGTTGATTGGTAACGCCATTGTGCGTAGGATAGGTTTTAATGATAAATTCCACAAAATCATCTTGGGGTAACGAGGTAAATGTAAATGGCCGAAGTTCATTTTCCCATCCGCTTTTGTTTAAAGAAATGTCGGCTGCCTGACCTGTTTGAAAAACAAGACCAACGGGCTTTTCAGTTACAATTCGTAACACATCGTGGGTAAGGTTTTCAATAGATTTTATTTTTACTATATCTGCCATGTCCGTTATCTTTTGTTGTGTATAAATGATGAAAACTCTTGTTGTGTATTTTCGGTTTCAAACTTGCCCGAATAACTTGCTGTAACGGTAATACTGCCAGTATCTTTAATTCCTCTTGAAGCCACACACAAATGGTCGGCTTCTATTACCACAGCTACATCGTTGTGTTGCAAAATTTCTTTTAAGCCTTCTGCAATTTGAATAGTAAGGCGTTCTTGCACTTGGGGGTGTGTGGCATAATACTGTACCAAGCGGTTTATTTTAGACAGTCCAATTACTTTGTCGTGCGGAATATAAGCTACATGAGACTTGCCAATTATGGGTACAAAATGGTGTTCGCAATTAGAATAGAGTGTAAGGTCCTTTTCTACCAACATATGCTTGTATCCATATTTGTTTTCAAACAGGCTTATTGCAGGCTTATTATCGGGATTAAGTCCACTAAATATTTCCTGTACATACATTTTAGCTACTCGTTTGGGTGTGTCGCTTAGGCTGTCGTCAGTTAAATCAAGCCCAAGGGCTTCCATTATTTCGGCAAAATGATATTCAATTTTGGCTATTTTTTCTTCATCTGTCAATTCAAAAGCATTGGCACGGATTGGTGTTTCTATTGATGTTTTAGTATGTACTTTGCCATTACCATTCAGTATTGTGTCAAGCGTGTGGATATTCAGCATAATTCCGTTCTGTTTCATAAAGTATCACTTTCAAAATGTATTCGTCTCTAATTTTTTCTCGTAAAATATTCCAAATTATAACTGCAATATTTTCTACGGTTGGGTTATGGTTTTTAAATTCTTCTACATCAAGGTTTAGGTTTTTGTGGTCGAACTTCTCTATAATATTTGTTCGTATCAGTTCGCTTAATTTTTTGGTGTCATGCACATAGCCTGTTTCGGGGTCAATTTCGCCCGTAAGCTGGAGTATTAACTCGTAGTTATGTCCGTGAAAATTAGGATTGTTACATTTCCCAAAGACTTCTTTGTTTTTTTCTTCTGTCCAATTGGGGTTATACAAACGGTGGGCAGCATTAAAATGCTCTTTACGATAGATTGTCGCTTTCATCAAAAAATTATAGCATTTATTTTTTTCATCACCTTATCTACCATTGCATCGCAATAGATGGCATTAAATTCAAACAACTCGTTGGCAGAATAGGATTTTTCGATTTCGCCTCTCAACATTGCTTTCGAGCGATTGAGCCGCACTTTTACATTGGCTTCGCTAATGTTGAGCAAGGTGGCTGTTTCGGCAACATTTAATCCATTAATTTCTCTCAAAGAAAATACCATTCGGTAATCTTCGGGTATTTGACTGATAGCTTCTTCAATAACGTGTCCTAATTCACGGTTTTGAACTAATTTATGGGTGTCGTTTTGCGAATTGGTAAACATGGGAATTGCATTTTCGTTTGCATCTTTTGTTATTTCATTTTTAAAACTAAGTTTCTCCTTTTGCGGTAGCAATTATTTAGCATTATCCGAATTATCCATGTCTTAAAGTCGGCACGTCCCTCAAACTGGCTCAAACTTTTATAAGCATCAATAAACGTGTCTTGCATTAAATCTTGCGTGTCTTCATGGTTGTAATTATACGAACGACCAATTTTGTATAAAACGGGATTAAACCGCCTTACGATAATTTCGTAAAGCGATTTTTCCCCTTTTAAAATCCGTTCAATAATTTCTACTTCCGTAAGTTCTGTGAACTGGCTCATATTTTATTAAACAATTTTTGCTAATCGAGCCATAGAAAGTGCTGCAATAGCCATTACTAAATCTCTTATTGCTACATCAACATAGTTAAATCCAAGTAGTAAAGTTAAGGCAATTACGGTAAGCCAACTTGCAACAATATAGCCACCAAATTCGGTCTTTTTTAGCACGATAATACCTGCAACAATTTCAATTATTCCTACAATCATCATAAATACAGAAGTAGAAAATGGGAGCATTTCTGCAATAGAAGGATTGATGTATTGCTCCCAGTTGGTTAGTATATTGGTAAACTTATCTGCACCTGCCACAATGGGAACAATTCCGAAAGTGTATTTTAAAAGATTAAAGGTTTGTGTCAAAGATTTATTATTATCCATTGTTATGATTTTATTTAAAAATTAAACTTACTTTTTCTTAAATTTTTCTTCTTTAAATTTATCAGGGAACTGTTTAATAATTCCACTTGCAAGTATAGTACCCATTTCTACCATGTGTTGTCGTGCCGCATCAAAATGTATAACAGCGTTTGTATAATCATTTTTTAATAAATCAACTGCGTAAGCGGTTGTTTGGTCAATATGTGCTTTCATCATCGGCTCTGTGGCGGTAGCAGGCCAGTTTTTAGGATTAGCGGAGGTTAAGAATTGTGCAATTTCTTTTGCATTATCATACCAATCGGCAAGGGCTTTGTCTAAAGCCATTTTATCACCACTTTTTGCGGCTGTGAGTACAGGTACTGCCTGATTGATGTGTGTAGTTAAAAGTGCCGTTAATTTGTCGCCTGCCGCTTGCCCATATACAGGAACAATGGCAGCTCCAATGTCCTTTTGGTTTTGCAATAGTCTGTCTAAGGATGGTTTTACGGCAGTGGGATTATGGAAAAAAGCATCAACGGAGGCATACGTCCAAATCATGTGGTCGCCCCATAATTTTTGCATGGCAGTATGTAGTTGCTGTGCTTTACTATCTTTTCCGCACATTTCGCAGGCGTAACTTTGCATCGTAAACGATGAGGCAAGGACAGCAGTAAGCAGTAATACCTTGCCATTTGAGAACAGTTGTGTGATTTTTCTTTTCATTTTTTAGAATTTTAAATTGTTTAAATAAAATTTGACTTCTGCTACATTAGAGTATGTCAGAAATGAAAAGGTTACAAAAATTTGAAAGAAAGTCGTTTGGGGTGGAGGGCGGGCTTGGGTGCGTAGGCAAAAGGGCAGGCTCTTTGGCTTGCTGAAGGGTCGGCTTGTGCGTTGGGGCAAGACAATGTGCCTGACCGTGCGGTGGCTGTTTTTTATTTCAGTTAATGTCGGCACAAATGTGTCCTACGAAGCACGTCAAGGGTTGCACCTAACGTTTTGCCCGAGCATTGCCTAACGTTTTGCGGCTTGGCGTAGTGGCGGATTTTAACCACAAATGTTCATACGAAGCACACAATTCAAATATACAAAAATGTTTCTACGAAGCACTGAACCCGCCATTACGCCAAACCGCTGTTAGCGGCTGGTATTCTTTCTCGTCCAAATAGAACCATTCTTAGTAGTCAGTTTCTCTAAGTTCCCTTTTGTCACAAGCTCATTTAGTTGTTTTTCGCTTTCTGCTCTTGGTGTTCCCGAAAGTTCTGCATATTCTTTGGCTGTCAAAGAATGATACTTTGTAAAAAGTGTTTCCCAATTTTTACTGTATTCACTTTTGATTGCTGTGGAATGAAGTTTTAAAACTGATGTCTCATAAAAAGCATAAGGTTTTGAACCATACACAATTTCCTTGTTTCCTGAATTGTCTAAAAAGAAAATCGTTGGAAAACCTCTTACACCATATTCTCTTGATACTTTCAAATCTTCTTCAAAAAGTGTCTTTGCTTTGCCTTCATAATCTTTTTTCAATTGCACAGCATCTAACCCAACTTTTTTGGCGGCAGTTTCTATATGTTCCCATTTTGCAATGTTTTTCTTTTGCAGAAAAACCATTTCCCGGATTTCTCTTAAAAACAAAACAGACTTCTCGTTGTCCTGCATTTGTGCTGCTTTAAAAGCGATTGAAGGAGGGTAGGAAGAATGTAAAGGGTCTTCCAACCAAACGTCTCCGTCAATAGGCATATCGTAATAAGCACTTACTTCGTCCCAATGGTGTGCTACGTCAGCTGGTTTACTGATACCTCCGCTGTTGTAATTCCAATCGGGCAACAAACCTCCCATACGGTATTCAATTTCTATGCTGTTGCCATATTCCAATTTCAGTTTTCGTAGTTGTGGCTCAATGCCCCAACAAGAAGAACAAATCGGGTCTGTAAAATAAATGACTTTAACTGGTTTTTCTATGCTTGGAGAAGTAGCGAATTTTGTTTTTGTTGTGCTGTCAGGTATTCCACATATTCCTTCGACAGGGTCACACATTAGCGGATTATTATTTTCTTCCATTTCCTTACTTTTTTGAGCTTGGCAACCTAAGTTGCCAAGCATTATTAATATTATGAATACTTTTTGAGTTAATCTCATTTTTGAAATAGTTGTAGTGAAAATGCAGTATTAGCAAACTCATCTAATCGGGTAATCAAATCGTTTTCTACGGTATAGACTTGCACCCATTTTTGTTCTAACACTTCACCATTACTTTTTATTTTTTGCTTTTCGCTACCTAAAACAATAACGGTGTTTTGGTCAGCTACAATTTTAGTTACCTGAAAATCCAAAACATCTACATTAGACACAATGTTAGTAATGAATTTTACTGCTCCTTCTTTACCTTTATACGTTCCATTATATGGAATACCATCTGTCCCGTGGTAAATCCAAATTGTATCATCAGATAAAGTTTTTTGTAAGGCTTCCATATCGCCTTTGCCAAATGCGGTTAGCATTTCTTGCACTACGTTGAGTGCTTTTGTTGTTTCTTGTGACATTTTCTTAAATTTTTAATTGTTATTGATGGCACAAAACTACTGCACAGTAAATGTATATTTGCTATGGGTTTCCATTAAGAAATTAGTTTCCTCTTGGAAACTATCTAAGCAAATTGTAACTTTGCGAGGCAAATAAATTAATTGAGGACAATGAAAAAAAACGCTGAAATAAATGCAACACCTGTTTGTCAGGTAAGAATGCAAGCAATTAGTGATTCTATGAGTCTATTGTCTGGGAAATGGAAATTTCATATTCTTGGAACACTCATAGAGGGTAATACATTGGGGTTTATGGATTTGTTGCGAGAAATAAATGGAATTGGAACTAAAATGCTTTCGAAGGAACTTCAAGATTTGGAAATAAATAATTTGGTCAGTCGAAAAGTAATGAATACAAAGCCAATAACAGTTGAATATTCAATAACGGAATATGGTAAAACACTTACCCCACTAATTGATGAATTGGCAAAATGGGGAACAGCTTATAGAAAATCTGTCTACGGTAAAAGTAAGAGATAAGTGTTTGTGAAGATAATTATGTTTAACAGGTCCGCTTGGTCGGTTCGTTATACTTGCCGCTAACGGTTTGCGGCTTGGCGAAGGTGGCGATTTTCACCACAAATGTTGATGCGGAGAACCAAACTTTGATTAACCACAAATGTGTCTGCGGAGAACGAAACCGCCACTTTTGCCAAACCGCTGTTACCTGCTGGTGTTCTTGTCATACAGCTTGTTTTTGATTATGTTCTGCACAGTCAATGCGTAATTCTGTGTCGGCAAGTTTGGTGTTTAGAAGTCCGCAAAAGTGTTCTTGTCCGTTTTTGTTTGCTTTATAGAAATGGCAAGTAAAACACATTCTTTGAATAGTTATTATTCCTGATTTATTCAAATGATGAATGATGTCTAATAAACTTAATAATAAATTTTCTTTGTCTGTTGAATGCAATTTGTCAATAGGAACTTGAATTTGTTTTGCAAACAAAGAAGTCTGTTCTGCAATTTCTTTTCCTTTTTTTGTTAGCTGAATTATATAACTTCTTGTGTCGTGTTGCTCGAATTCTTTTTTGATGAGTTGTTTTTGTTCAAGAGTTTTTATGGTGTCGCTGATAGTTGCTTTTGTCATATTAAACTCGTCTGCCAAGTAACTCACTTTCCTTTTTTGGTCTGAATGATGTAATAAAAATATCAGCACTTGAACCTGAATTGGGCTTAGCGAATGTTCTTTACTCTCGTTCCAAAGCAAAACTCTAAATGCCTGTGAAACCCTTTCTAATGAAGCAATAATTTTGCTTTCAATACTCGAATTTTGGTGTTCTAAGTCGAATGCCGATTTTTTCATACAGTTTGGATTTTATGAAGCATTAAACGTGCTATGTTTCCTGCTCTTAATTTTGCTTCATTGGCTGTTTCTCCTTCAAAAAGTGCATCAACAGTATTTGTAAAAAGTAAAATCCATTCTGAAAATTCAGTTTCTGTCATTGATGTGATTTTGCTTAAAGCAATATGTTTTTCCATTGGATTGCCTGAAAAACTATGTTCTGCTAAAAGCAAACTTGCCCAAAACGAATACATTTTTGGTAAATGACTTTCCCATTCAATTTTGGCTACATCATTAAAAATATAACCAAGTGTTTTATTTTCTTTTACTGAATTGTAAAATGTATTTACAAGTAAAATAATGTCTTCTCTATTTTCGATATCTTTTTCATTAATTACAATTTTCCATTTCAATGATGAAATATCCATTTTGCTTAATTTCTGTTTCCCATTGTGGTCGTAAAGTTTCAACGTGGCAAAATCTACATTCCTTTGATGTCAAAGGTTGTTCTTCTTGCTCTTTTGATTTTAAATAATCCTTACCATAATTATATATTACGCTTGTATCTTTAATGGTTTCGGGTGCAAGAATGTCAAAATGCATTATTGTTCCGTCTTTTTTTGTTACATAGGTGTCCCATACTGCTATTTTCATTTTAGTATTTGTTTTATGTTGAGTTTGGCTATAACCTTGAAAACAGATTAAAAGCAAAACAATATTTAAAATTGGTTTCATTTTACATTTTTAAAATGCCCCACAAAGGTAGTTATCCTAACTTTATGGGGCAAATTTTTTAACCTTTTACGTCTGCCATTGATGCACCAAAGTTGATGTGTAGCACATTTCCATTTGGTGTAACCAATGCTGGAACAGATTTTACACCTGCTTTTTCTGCTTCGTCAATTCTAGATTTGTCGTTACCGAAGTGAACAACATCTACATTGTCTTGACCTAAAAGGTTAATGATGTCGTGTTCTGCACTTACGCAAACAGGACAACCTGCGTGATAGAAAACTGATTTACTCATTTTTTATGAATTTAATTTGTTATGACATTATTGTCGGTGCAAATATAGTTAGGATAACTAACTTAATGAAATAAAAGTTTTCAACATTTTCTTTTTCAGTCAAAATTTATTGCTGGCTTGTTTAGGATTGTCGGTCTGTTACACTTGCAGGTAACGTTTGGCAGCTACACGCAGGTGGGGATTTTTAGCACTAAACTTCATTAAAAATACAGAACTTGGATTTAGCACTTCACTTTCAAAGAAGCACTGAACCCCCACTTGCGTGTAGGTGCTGTTGTGCGTTCGGTGTTTTTCTTCGTCAAACATTTTCGATTGTTTGTGTTAGTAATTTCTTAGTCAAATCAAGGTCGGTTGAGTTGTCATTCTTGATTGTCAAAAAATATTTTGTCTGCCAGGTTTGAGTTTTTTCCGCTTGTTTATTTGTTGTTTTGTCCCAAGGTGGATAAACTCTTATCCCACGTTTTCCTTCTTTTCCTTTTCTTGTTATTATCCCTTTGTCAGCCAAAACCGATTTTGGAAAAATAAACTGTCCGAAATTGTTGTCATTTCTTGCTGTTATAATTACGAAATCAAAATCGTCAGAAGTGTCAAACGGTTCTGTAATTCCATGTTTATTTCGTTTCCAAATCGTCACAAATTGTCCTGTTTTTGTCGGTGTGATTTTAGAAATTCGTTGTTGAACTCTCTTCCCGTTAAGTTCAAAAGTGCAAGCTCCGTATTCTGAACTTTCTATGTTTTGCTTCAAGTTTGACAAGTCAAAACCACATTTGTCATAAACCAATTCTTTTACAACTTTTAAGTCGCTATGAATTGAATTCAAAAGTTTCAATGTATTTTCGTTTGTCATTTATGTGTCAATATTTTGTTAGTTCATTTCTTGTTTGCAGTGTTGTCTTACACTGACGCACAACGTTTAGCATTGCCGAAGCATTATTTTTTTACCGAAATATAAAAATAAAAAGAGTCAAAAAATAATGTTTTGGCAAGCACCCATGTAAAAGCAGTAAGTCGTGTTCCATCTAAAATAATGTAGTACAAATTAATTAATAAATTGTCTACCCAAATACGATAAGATATGGCAACACAACCTACTGTTCTTCCAAAGCTATACATTGGCATGGACATTCACAAAAAAGTTGGTCTGTACATCTTCGGACAGATATATCAGATCACAAAACAATTACAATTCCTTCCAGCAATGACGTTCTTTATCATTACGTTCAAACTAATTTTCCGGAGCATGAAGTGTCATTGGTTTATGAAGCGGGCTGCTGCGGTTTTACGGCTTCCCGGTATTTTTAAATCTGGGATGGAATGTTTTGGTCGTCAATCCGGCTGATGTGCCTAGAACTGACAAACAAAGTCACCAGAAAACCGATGTGCTCGATTGTCGGAACTTAGCAAAGCAACTTCAGTCCGGTCATTTGCGAGGAATCTATATTCCGGATCAAAAACAAGATTATTTGAAAAGTTTAGTACGGCAACGAGCAGAAACTACTCGGCAACTCCGCAAGATAAAATGTAGCATCAAAGCGTTATTACTTTATCATGGAATTGAAATACCAAAAGAGTTCGACAATCCAAATTGGTCCAAAGCATTTATAGAATGGATTGAAAATATTCCATGGCAGGAACCGGTAGGAAAATTATGTATGGAGAGTAAGATTCGATTATTGAAAGTAATTTATCAGGAATATTTAGAATTGGCCAATCAACTACGATCCTATTGCAGAAAAAATCACAAGAAGGATTATTATTTATTAAAAAGTATTCCTGGGGTTGGGGGATATTTATCATCGGTTGTTCTTGCTGAAGTAGGAGATCTGAGGCGATTCAATAAAGAAACACAATTTGCATCTTTCGTAGGGTTGGTTCCAAATATTCGAAATTCCGGGATGACTGAGAATGTTTTTGGAGTAACTCCAAGATGCAGAGATCTTCTGAGGAGTTATATCATAGAAAGTGCTTGGGTAGCCCTGCGTTTGGATCCTGAAATACAAACTTATTATCGAAAAACACCAAGGCAAGAATCCAAAGAGTATCATCATAAAAATTGCAAGAAAATTATTAAACAGAATGTTGTCAGTAATAAAAAAGGAAACACCTTATCAAAAAAACTATTCAAAAGAAATAAAAGCAGACTACAAAACACCGCAGGTAATTCCTCCAAAAAAGGAAGTTACAAAGGCAAGCCTGTAGCTGCTTTTTAAAAAAACTAAATCATCATGAAGCTCAAAACAAAATAAGAATAGACTACAAAACGGGGCTGGTGATCAGAACAACTGTACTGAGTCACACCGCTAAGCAGGTAGCTATTTTATAATCATTCAAACCATACGGGTGCTGGTAGCCGGCCGGATATAAAATAGTCGGACTACACATAGGAGACTGAGCGAAATGATTAAAATAAAAATGGTGCATTGAAATGTGTAAAACTTTCGATCGCGCAATCCTGCGCCTAGTTTTTCACATTTCAACACACCTAATAATAAATTATATTTAAATGAATTAAAATCTTATTTTTGTTTTGGAACTAGATGACTGCTTTACATAGGATGCGGTGTTAGACGCATACGGAATTTATTCCATTTGTTAGATATTCAAAATGAAATTCATAAATGTAGATGATAAATTTATCATTAACTCAATTTCATGCTTGTTGACATTGTCGTCATGTTTTATATAATTATTTTGATATTTAACAAAGTAATCTTGAAGAGTCACAAACATATTTATTACTTCCGTTGAAACATTTTTATTCTTTAAGTACTTTCCTAGCTCATCTTTTTGTTTCTCTAGAGATTTTTCATTTTTTAATATGTCCTTTAAGAGGACTTCCATTGATAATCTTAAATCATCAAGTAAATTACGTTGATAACTTGCTTGATTTAGCTTATCTAGGGCGGAAATATATATTTTAGAAGTTTTTGGATGTGTTTCTAAATTCACAAGATTCTGTTTAATTAAATTTGAGTTTATGTTTGGTCTAAGTATAGAAAATTCATTGGATGGATTCAACCGTCTGATTTCTTGTTCGGTAAAAAACTTTACATTTTCAAAGTAAACATTTATGTTACAATTTTCTGGGTCGTTAACATGTTTACACTTTTTATTATGAGCAGTCAACAAGTCTTCAATATTTGTCAACGTTCTGTAGAGAAAAATTAGCTTATCTACATTTTCATCATAGTTATAGAGTTTGCTTTCTAATTCATTCTTAACTTTTAGGTGATAATCTGGTTTAAAATCATATTCAAGAATACGTCTAAAATTGTCTGCTTCTTTTTTAATTAGTAATTCAGTATCCATGTAAGGTTAATTGAATGTTTTGAAATAGGTTCCATCAGTTGCGGCTAACATTGCTGGTAACGTTTAGCATTGCCGAAGCATTATTTTTTACCGAAATATAAAAATAAAAAGAGTCAAAAAATAATGTTTTGGCAAGCACCCATGTAAAAGCAGTAAGTCGTGTTCCATCTAAAATAATGTAGTACAAATTAATTAATAAATTGTCTACCCAAATACGATAAGATATGGCAACACAACCTACTGTTCTTCCAAAGCTATACATTGGCATGGACATTCACAAAAAAAGTTGGTCTGTACATCTTCGGACAGATATATCAGATCACAAAACAATTACAATTCCTTCCAGCAATGACGTTCTTTATCATTACGTTCAAACTAATTTTCCGGAGCATGAAGTGTCATTGGTTTATGAAGCGGGCTGCTGCGGTTTTACGGCTTCCCGGTATTTTTTAAATCTGGGATGGAATGTTTTGGTCGTCAATCCGGCTGATGTGCCTAGAACTGACAAACAAAGTCACCAGAAAACCGATGTGCTCGATTGTCGGAACTTAGCAAAGCAACTTCAGTCCGGTCATTTGCGAGGAATCTATATTCCGGATCAAAAACAAGATTATTTGAAAAGTTTAGTACGGCAACGAGCAGAAACTACTCGGCAACTCCGCAAGATAAAATGTAGCATCAAAGCGTTATTACTTTATCATGGAATTGAAATACCAAAAGAGTTCGACAATCCAAATTGGTCCAAAGCATTTTATAGAATGGATTGAAAATATTCCATGGCAGGAACCGGTAGGAAAATTATGTATGGAGAGTAAGATTCGATTATTGAAAGTAATTTATCAGGAATATTTAGAATTGGCCAATCAACTACGATCCTATTGCAGAAAAAAATCACAAGAAGGATTATTATTTATTAAAAAGTATTCCTGGGGTTGGGGGATATTTATCATCGGTTGTTCTTGCTGAAGTAGGAGATCTGAGGCGATTCAATAAAGAAACACAATTTGCATCTTTCGTAGGGTTGGTTCCAAATATTCGAAATTCCGGGATGACTGAGAATGTTTTTGGAGTAACTCCAAGATGCAGAGATCTTCTGAGGAGTTATATCATAGAAAGTGCTTGGGTAGCCCTGCGTTTGGATCCTGAAATACAAACTTATTATCGAAAACACCAAGGCAAGAATCCAAAGAGTATCATCATAAAAATTGCAAGAAAATTATTAAACAGAATGTTGTCAGTAATAAAAAAGGAAACACCTTATCAAAAAAACTATTCAAAAGAAATAAAGCAGACTACAAAACACCGCAGGTAATTCCTCCAAAAGGAAGTTACAAAGGCAAGCCTGTAGCTGCTTTTTAAAAAACTAAATCATCATGAAGCTCAAAACAAAATAAGAATAGACTACAAAACGGGGCTGGTGATCAGAACAACTGTACTGAGTCACACCGCTAAGCAGGTAGCTATTTTATAATCATTCAAACCATACGGGTGCTGGTAGCGGCCGGATATAAAATAGTCGGACTACACATAGGAGACTGAGCGAAATGATTAAAATAAAAATGGTGCATTGAAACGTGTAAAACTTTCGATCGCGCAATCCTGCGCCTAGTTTTTCACATTTCAACACACCTAATAATAAATTATATTTAAAATGAATTAAAAATCTTATTTTTGTTTTTGGAACTAGATGACTGCTTTACATAGGATG
>JADJSV010000019.1 GCA_016711505.1 Bacteroidota bacterium
CTGTCCGTACAATGAGAAGTTATTACTACCAACTTCTTTGGCGACCTTAATCAATAAAGGAACCGGAACCACAAGCTGGATCACAGATTCGGTTGCCCGGCTGAGGATCTACCAATTTGCTAACAAGGTTGACACTTCACCCCTGGAGTGTAAAATTCTCCGGCTTTCTTTCCTGCATCACTTGCGAACTGAGAGATCAAGAACTCATATGCGTCTCCAATAATATCATTGCCTTCTAAATGTGATGGCTGTATATTCAATCCTGAAAAATCAACTAATAGATTTTTTAATCGACGGTTACGATCTTTCGTTTGACCAAGATTTGCTTCACTATTGAAATCAATGTTGCGAAATACTCTTTCCAACTTACTCCGGTTTGCATCTTCTAACTTCTCCAAAGCGATATTGATCTGTTCGCCCAGGTTATTTTCGTTTCGTTGTTCAAACAGAAAATCAAAGTACACCTATTGGGTACTTGGAAGCGTTCGTTTCGTAGTGCCCTTTCGATACGGACTTCATCACCAATGTACTTCTCAGTATAAGCGACGCGTTTATCCTTCCATACATCAGTGATATACTTTAGAACAACATCGTTAAAATGTAATCCTTATATTGCGTTGCGTCAATTGTTCCCCGGAACGTGTCGCAGGCTTTCCAGACAATGTTGTTGATTTCTTTTTTGTGATTTTTTTTTCCATGCTGTTAAATTTTATTTAATTCGAGATTTTTGGAGAATGCCATTGTAGCTGCCATCGTGCTCATTGTCTCGCCTCCATGTTTTACCTGCAATCTTCTTTTTCCAAAAAGAGTCCCGTCCTGACCGCTGATAATTCTATATTCTTTTTGCCATTATTGTGATCGACATGTAAGTAGTTATCTACTTGCAAATATGATGGGTAATGATTGATCAGTTTGTGAACTTCCTTTAAAACTCGGAAGCATTTGGAATTCTCTGTTCAATATTCATATGAAGTGCTCCTATTCAACACCCTTTTAAAGGCAGGGTCTAAATATGCCGGCAAAGTATCGGTATTTGCAATTGTGCCTTTGCAAATTATATTGTCAATCATTTTTGAAAATTAAATTCTCTTTCAATCGAGTTTCGAATTCCATTTAACTTGTTTATCTGCTTTGCATTTAACCACTTATAAGGTTCATGTATTGGAAATTACCATTAAGTGGTTGGAACATTATTATCCTACTTGATATATATCAGATCTAAAGGTATAATGTTTAAGCAGAATAGATTCAGGTGGAAGATAAATTCTAGTGGCTTTTGATTCCGAAACGAAGCCATCTGCATTTTCAAGCTTCTTAACTGATCCTAAATCAGCAATGATAGGTCGAGATGTCGCCAAGTCAATGAGAATGTTACCCGGTTTTAAATCACGGTGAACCAAGGAGTGTGTTGAATGCAATTCAACAAGTCCGGTTAAGATGCCAACAATAATTCAAAGCATCGCTTGTTGAGATACCTCCTTTATCAATGTGACTTTGTAGATCTCCACCAGAAATTTTCGGTGTTAAAAAGTAAGCGTACTTATTGTCGACTAAGCCTAAGTGCCATATTTTAAAATATTTGGACTGATCAATTTTTCTCAATATTGCAGCTTCTTCAGATGCATCATAGTGCGGTTGTGCATTATAAAACTTAAGAACAACCTCGTCATCTAATTTCTTACGTCTTCCGAAATAGACTTCTCCATTGCAACCTCTTTGGATATAATCATAAACATCAATGTCAGGATTATTCCTAACAAAGTTGCATATTATATCGGGGCAACCACTTACTATATCGTCTTCTAAAGCCATCTTATTTATTTTAATTCTAATTTAATGTCATATGCAGCCACTAAAGCGTCTTGCTGGTATTTATGGAGAGCCTGTAACTGCACGTTATTTTTTAAATAAGCGGTAACCCTTGTGGCCAAATAAAATCAACTTTTTTCTTATCGTACAAATTGTATAATTCCCTCTAATTTAAATGAAATAGGCGAAGGCGTCATTTTACCTTTGCATTTGCATTCCTTGCAAGTACTACAATCTTATCCGGATTTATTGTATCAATAGCTGCATTGATCTGAACTCAGAATTGCTTAACCTGATCGGAGTTAGTATGATCTTCTAAAAAAAACTTCGTAGACTCATTAGTTTGCACGATACTCCATCTGCTTCTTTTTAAGAATGACAATGCAAGGTCTTAATGATTTGATTTGTATGCTTAATGTCTTCATTGAAATAGAATTATTCTTGTTTTATTTTTTAGAAATAATAGCAGTATATAAATTTTGCTTTTCTGCAATGAGTTTTTTGAGACAATTCAATTTGTTGTTGGTGCAATACAGCTAATGCAGCAATTCGTTTTTGCTGTTGCATAGGAGGTAAGGGAATTTCAAAGGCTCCAAGTTCTGATTTTCGAATGGAATAAATATTAGTCCCGCTACCCAATTGCTGAAAGGCTGCTTTGCTTTGAGGTGCATTTAATAAAGCGACGAGATAGTCCGGGCACAGAATATTTTTATCCGGTTGTAGCACGAAAAAAATGGAAGAAGCAACTGAAGTTCCAATATTTTGATAACGCCAAGAAAATAATCGATTGCCCTTGCCTACAAATAGCACATCACCATCAACAAGCAAATGAGGTTTAACTTTATCATCAATTTTCAGGAATTCGTCTGTTTCTCATTAGTAAGTATACCATGATCTGTAAACTGACGAACCTGCAGATATCCTGCTGTGCCCGTTGGAGACGGTTCGGCATATAATCCAAATCTAATATTGCAAACGGATGCTATAGTTGCTTTTTTTATCATTGTAGAACCTTTCGTTTACAAATATATGATTAAAAACAGAAAATATCCAAATTTATTTTTGTAGAGTTATTCAAAAATTGAACATGAAAATGTTAAATTACTGATTATAAGTATAAATTGGTTTTTTGAACTTCAGATTGAAGCTTTCCAACCATTTCTTGTTCAGCTTCATTTAAGATTTATAAATATCACTTTCATCCATCTGCAGATATTTCAAAGTCATTTTTTCTGAAGAATGGCCCATGTAAGTTTTTAATATTGAGATAGGGGTGGTAATCTCAATATATGATTCGTGGCAAAGGTTTTCCTCGCTGTTTTCGCTTTGATCATTTGCCATAATGGAAATAGGTGTCTTCAATTTTTCCTGCTTCTTCAGGTTCTTTTTACTGATAAGATAATCTTCGCTAAAACCAGCACGGAACGCCAGAACTTTTAATCGCCCGGTTATAATGACCGGATGTGAAGTTTACATTGAATTGATTGTTGTATTTTTTCTCACAGATTAACGACGAATTTGTCCAGACACGGTATTTTAGAAATCTTACTTTTTGTTTTCTGGTTTGTCCCGATAAAATAGTATTTGCCATTTTCATTTACCATCATCTTCAATCTTTTAAAATCGCTCCAGCGCAAACCGCAACTGCAATTCACAATAAAAAAATCTCTAACAATTTCCAACTCCTCTTCAGAAACATATTTTAATTCACCTTTATTAATGAGCTCAACTTCCTTCTTTGACTTTTTGCCAAATAGAAGACTACGTATTTTATCAAGCTTAGTAAAAGTTTAGGAACGGATCTGCCGCACGCCTTCCTTCTACTCAAAATTTCTTTGCAGACAATCCATTTCCGAGTGCAAAGGAATTTTATCTCCTTTTCTTTTTCGATTAATTGCCTGAATTCTTTTAATTTATCAAGATAAGTTCCTTCGTAATCGGTTCCATTTGGCTTTCCTTTATCGATCAACCATGAGAGAAACTTCCCTCAACGTTTTTAATGTAATTTCCGGAATGTTAAGGATGAATCTCTCTCTTTCTTCTTCTTGCGCCTTTTCGTAATCTGCAATTCGGTTTCTAAAGCGTTTGTAATTTTTAAGTGTCCCATCGCTTATGCCGGTGATATAATAGGGTTGACTGGCAATACTTTTAATTTTGTCATCGACATAATGGATTAAACGAGTATGATATCCATTTATCTCAGCGCCATGATAAACCGGAATTGCAATAACAGGTTCTGGATTCTTAATGCGCTTATCAATCTTCGTCCTGCCCTTTGCAATATCATTTATCTCTTTTAATTTACCGCTAATGTGAAGCTGTATTTGCTCTTTAAAACGGTTGAGAAAAGCTTCGTTAATGTTTTTTTGTCTCTCGATTAGCGTTTCAGTATCCTCGTATTCATAAACACTTGCTTTTATATCTTCAAGAAGGTTGAGTACCTTATACAATTTTTAGCGTATTCTTTAAACTGCACTACCTGTATGTTTACTAAATCATATTTGCCAAATGCAGTTTTCTTTTTTTTGTCCCAACATTCAAATGGCACTGACAAACCAGTTGATACGATAACAGGTTTATATTCATAATTGTCTTTTTTTGGATTGAACTGTTTCAAACCCATGTTTATCCAAGCCATCAGCAGAACCTGTTTGCCAGTTCGCTTGGGTTGAATACTGATTTTTAAAAGTGGATTTACTTTGGGAGTGAAGTCACTGCTAAGTGCCTCTAAATAACCATCATCTAAAGAGAAAACTTGTGTATCGATAAATTCTTCAAAGGGATATTCACACCTCTAATGGCTTGTAATTTTAACTTTAGGGTTGAATAACAAAAGAACAAAAATAGCCCCTAGAAAACAGGGGCTTATCTTCTTCTGCTTAAGGGGTCGGGACTCGAACCCGCGACCCCATGCGTGACAGGCATGTATTCTAACCAACTGAACTACCGAACCGTTTGGAGTTAAATGAACTCCGTTTCCTTTTTTACAAGGACTGCAAAAATAGAGAAATCCTTTAATACACGAAATTTTAAAGCTTCGATTTTTGAAATATTTGTGGTTCATTGTTAGGGTATTAGGTCGAATGTTGGTGATGATCAGAAATAGGAGATTTAAGAGCTGAAAATTGGCTTATTGGCTCCATCCCCTTGAATTAGGAGGATTGTGGAATCAGTCAATATTATTAGTTCTTTTAAGGATTCTAACTTGATTATGAAATCGGATATATAGGATTAAATTTTCTGAACTATGAATTTATTAAAGATCGCTTTAAGCTTCCTCCTTTGCATATATAATTTGAGCTTATTTTCTCAACCTTCAGTACAGTGGAGCAGATCGGTTACAAATTCCAGAGGGCAATTTTTACTTGTCGATTCTTCAGAGCAAATTTATACTGCCGGTGTGGAGAATGGTTTTTCAAATTCATTTTATGCTTTCATAAACAAATACGATTCTGCCGGAAATCAATTGTGGACTATCAATCCGCCATTTGGAAATACAGGTCTAGGAAATATGGTGCTTGACGATTCCGCTAATCTTTATCTGTGTAGTACTTCACATATTTATAGCGATCCGTCCACAATGAATTGCGCAGCAGCATGTGCAAAATTTGATTCAAGTGGTAATCTGGTCTGGTTAAATGAATACAGAAGAAATAACTCTGTAACATTTAATTCCGGTTATGATGTTTTACTTACCGGTTCCGGTGATGTCTGGTTAAAAGGTCTTACTGAAGATAGTGCAGACAGTTATAAATTTGATCTTCTCATTAAATATTCTGCATCCGGACAAATTCTCAATATTATAACTGACTCTCTGAATCCGAATGGAAGCGCTTTTAAGATCTGCAAGGATACAATTGATAATATATATTACGGAGGTTCTTATAGAACGGGATTCAATACTGTTGTAAAAATTTTCAAATACGATTTTAACGGCAATCGACTTTGGGAAGTAAATGATTCCGGAAGTTCAAATTATAACGAGGTGATCAACATTCAGTATTTTAATTCGTGCATTTATATTTTAAAACAAAATAAGAATATAAATACCGGTTTTGAGATTCAAAAGTATGATCTCTCAGGACAACTCCTGGATACTTTTGCATATGAAGATTCCCTTTCTGATATTGAGGTAAAAAATTTTCTTATTGCACCTTCAGGAAATATTTATTTTTATGGGAACAGGGAGGCGCTTTCTGATATTTTTGCATTAAAAATTAAAAGTGATTTCAGTCTTGAATATGTTGAGTATTTGGATTTCGGTAACGCAATGATCGATCTTGTCAACTTTGCAATCTTAAATGTTCATGAAGAATTTTACCTTACCGGAAGAAATAGTTGGGATATTCAGAATAATTATTCAGAATCGTTTATTTGCAAACTTGATACAAGTGGGATAGTTCAATGGATTGTCGCTGATCATGAACTAAATTCTACATGGAATGAAGGAAACCGCTTGATACTGGCAGGTGATAAACTGTATACTTTAGCAACTGCCTATTTACCGGGAATCGGTCCTCAAGAAATTATAAAAAAATATGTTGACATTATAATTTCCAATGATAACATTTCTATCAAGCAAGAAAGTATAAAAGTTTATCCAAATCCCTCAGCTAAAGATTTCCATTTTTCTTTACCCGAATTTATGCGAGATAAGCAAGTAGAGATCTCAATCTTTGATATTTTCGGAAGACAATGTTTGAATGGTATTTATTCCGGCAGAGAAATAGTAATTCCATCTGATGAATTTCATCCGGGTCTTTATCATTTCTATATCAATTTTCAAAGCCGGCGTTTTTCCGGTAAGATTGTAGTAGAGTAGGAGTGTTTCGGACCCGGAGTATTAATTTTCCCTATTTTGTTTTAAACAAGAAAACCAGTACTTTAACTCACTTTTATTAATTCGCTACCATGAATAAATTACTTCTTACTTTATCACTCGTCATTGTTCTTTTCACCAGTTGTGAAAAAGTACAGTTAGACCAACAAGCAACTTTTTCAACTCCTCAGCTCACAGGTTTCATTTGCAGAGATGAAGCAGCAACAAATTATTATACTATTGGCAATCCGAATATAAAATTGTTTGATGCGACAGGGAGTAATCAGGATGTAAAGTATTCTATACTTTTCTATCCAAATCCGAATTTATACTCTGATTTCAGTCAGGAACGTTTCCATAGTCTTATCTATTTTAGTTTTTTTATTGATGCTCCTGAAACTCAAATACATTTCTGGATCGAGAAAGGAAATTATCTGGAAGGCTCACAGAATTATTCAACTTATATGGGAGCAAATTATTATTTGCCAAATGAGCATCTCATCGATGCGAATTTTAATGTTCACAGAGGTGAAAATAATTACGCTTTCGATGTTTCCAAAGTTCAACCCGGTTACTATAGAGCATACATTGAAGTAAATGGTGTTCTTTTATGGGATAATCTTATTATCAATAAACAATTCCCGATCTAAAATTCATCCAAATAACTAATCTTCGATTTCACTTACGCTTACTCAAATCCCCAAACCTAAACCATATGTATCGACTAACCACAATTCTTATTTTATTTCTGACACTTATTTCAATGCAATCATTCTCTCAGGAATCATATAAACGAACTGCAGGGCTTACTACCAGTTTTACTCAGGGGGATCTTGGTATACAAGTGCCGATATTTGTTACACAATCTATTTCACTTGCTCCATATGTTTCAATCAAAACAATTTCTGATGCAGGTTCAGATTTTGGTGTCGGACTGATCCCCAAATTCTATATCAACAATAGTAAATTATCGCCTTATTTTGGATTGAAGTTCGCTCTTGCATTTTATTCTCCACCTTCCGGATCATTGGCAAAAAACACTACAGACATATTAGGCGGAATGGCTTTCGGCGGTGATTACTTTTTTGATCCACGGTTTGCTATTGGAGTGGAAGGGCAGATAAACGTAGCTGTGTCCGATGAATATTCATCACGCTTTAATAATCCCGGTGGATCAAATCTGAATACTGCTATGGCAATTAATGTGAGTATATTTTTTGGAAAGTAAAAATAACTTGAGCATTAATTAGGGTCGAATCCTGAAAAACATTTTACTGAAATTTCCTTACAATGGTTCTGAACTGATTAGTGTGGATCTTTCGGAACCGATGTAAGGAATTTTTCATGTTAATTAGCGCAGGAAAAAATTTCACTTCATTCCAGGAATCCTTGTGGATCAGGTTTTTCAAAGCCACTTTCTTTGGTGAAATGGATGGCGTCGAAAAAAGTTTCCAGTCCTGTTGATTGAAGTTTTTGTTTTTGTGAATTCGGTGGATTGTCTGTCAACAGGCCGATCAGATATCCTTGTGCTTTCAGTTCTGTGAGCACAGGTTTTACATCGGCATATTCTTTAGTGTCGGGAACAAGCGACCGATACTTCTGGATCATATCGTAAGCAGGAAGGTGGAAAATTTCAGATAAACGATCCAGCAGATCACCACGGTTTCCTTCTTCAAGCAAACGTAAACCGGTGTCGACGAATTTTTCTTTGCTGACCTTGTCAAACTTTAATTCATCGTGCAACATTTTTAGCTTGGCAACGATCCATGGCTTTTGCGGAAAAATTGTTTCGTCTAAGTCAAAGATCACGGCCTTTAATTCAGGGCGCTTTGGAAGTGTACGGTCTTTGAGATAGGTAAATGAACGCACAGGTTTTGGTGTACTGCTTTTTGTCTCATCGTTTTTTCCGAATAATAACTGTCTGCAGAAATTATTTGCAATCTCATTCAGCGAACCGGTTGTAGCATTGATATGATTGTGGACACTGTTGATCAGGAAATCATCCTTGTATTCAATCAGGTGAATATGAAAAATTCCACAACCTTTATTGGCTTTCAGTAATTCAATAAAGTCAGAGATCTTTTTATGTAGCTTTTCATTGATGATGATCTCACTTACAGTTACGATCGATTCTTCAATCGTTATGATCTTCCTTAAACTGATCTCACTTTCTGTTCCTGAAAAGTCAATTGCAAATTCAGCAAGGAAATGCTTTAAGCTAGGAAGTCCGGAGGCAAAAATTTCATCCATCGTTGTCTGAGAATTTCTCGCAAAATTATTTTTTGCCATGAACTCTTCAAAGTTCTCATGATAGATCAGATTTTCAATAAGTGCCGGATCTGAAATTGCAATTTTAAATTTCGAATCTGCTTTTAGCTCTGCAAGAATTGTGAAATCGTCTTCGGCAGATGGAATGATGATGTCGATCTTGTTTTTCTCACAAGCATCTATAAGAGATTTTTTATAATTACCTTCTTTCGGTCCGGGTAATCGTATGAATGAATGAGCAAGAAATTTCGCAGTGGTCTCGCTGTATTCATCCGAAATATAAATATGTACTCCATGTATTGTTTCAAGTTCTCTAATCAATGCAATGGCATTGAAGTTATTCGCAGACGTTATCAGAACATTCATATTCAGAAATTATATGCTATAAATTTACTTTTTATTTATATACGATATTCAGCTTTTTAATAATATCATTGGACGGGATGCAGAAGCCGATTCCTTCAACCCCTTTGGCTTTTATTTTCATGGTCGACATTCCAACGACTTCACCTTTTTCATTGATCAACGGACCGCCACTATTTCCGGAATTGATCTTTACATCCGTTTGAATCATGTGAATGCCGTCAAAGTCACGGATACCGCTTACAATTCCTTTCGTCAGGGTAGAAGTCAGCATTTTATCCAGTGGTGTACCAATTGCAACTACGGGATCGCCATAGTCTATAGAGTCGCTGTCTGCGAGCCAGAGCCCGGGAAGACTGTCGTATTCGATTTTTAGTAATGCAAGGTCGAAATCCGGATTTGTCTTTATTACTTTAGCTTCGTGTTTCGAATTTTTATTGATCACAATAGTGATTTTCTCTTCGCCGTCAATGACGTGATAATTTGTGACGAGGTATCCGTTTCCCGAAATAAAAAACCCGCTTCCAAAAGTTGATTTTCCTTCAACAATAATTACATTCGGACTAGAATGACGGTTGATCTCTTTGAGATTTGCAAAAGTGAGATGCGGAGGCCGACTGAGTGTGATCTCTTTTCCTACTCCAAGAATATTTATCAAATAGTCTTGTTTGGTGAGGAATTCGTAAAGAGTATCGATTGCAAGCAATTGTAATTCTGAATCATATATCAGTGAACCCAACGCATTTGTTTTCTTAGTCTTTGTCCTGTAAACAGAAGAGTGAAAATTGTATTTTGCAATGGGAGTAACAGAGTCGATTTTATTATAGATCTCCCATTCAGAATCCATCGAACTATTTCCACGCATTTGGTAATCTTTTAAATCTGAAAAATTGAACTTTAAGTTTTTAAATTTTACTTTTATCCTGAAGCGGTACGGATATTTTTTGATGTTCTTATCTCTATTTACAATTGTTTTAAAGTAAGAGGCACTTAATCCACGTAAATCCGGTTCATATTCCTGGTATTTTCTTTCGACCAGATCAGCGATCTTTTTATCGCCCCATTTCATATTTTTCCCATCGATTTTCCCAATTGTTGTTGTGTCTGAAAAATCGAATCTGAAGGTATCAACAAGTGTCAGGAATGATTTATTGTCATCTCCTTTGGGAAGAACACTGCTTTTTCTTAAGACAAGAATACCGGAAGGTTCTTCTTTGCCTTCTGCAGGAATCATCTCTATCCTGCATGGTTCACATAAAAAAGACGATGCGGGAAATTGTTTGTTAGCAGAATAATGAATAAAAGCTACTTCCGAAGTATCATGATCTTTTAGTGCAATTAAAATAGTGTCTTTGTTAAATGTTGCCTTCGTAATATCAAAAAGGAGTCTTTCCGATAACCTCTTTAGCTGTATTGAGTACATTAGCACCACTGGGTTTTGTTTCTAGAAAATACTGCTTTACCTGCCCATTTGCAGAAGTATAAAAACCAAGAAGAAGCGAAGCAAAAAAAATCACTCCTTTCATTTTCGACAAAAACATATTGATTAAAATTATTCCATGAAAGTAACGAAATTCTCCTAAATAAACCCGCTTTCTGCTCTTCATTTTCACCTGGTAGATATCGATAGGCGTTAACTTAGATAAAAACAAATGAATAATATTTCGTTATGTTGACTTGAGATTATTTATAAAAAATATTTTTTCAAATTAGTTTTTATTTCCGTCAGCTAAAGTTTATGTAATTTGAATACGGTGAATGAAATATTCGTTGTTAATTTATAGATTTTCAGGCCCGTTAGGGCCATACTTTTGGTAACTTTTGGACCATACAAGACAGCTAAGCCCTTTAGGGGCGTACTCTTTAAACACACAGCTTTTTTCTACAAAGAAAACACAATTGTACATCAGGAATAAGCCGAATGCAATCAATATAAATTGGAACTTTTACGCAGGTAAATGAATGGACATATGAATTGTGTTCAAGAGTGCGCCCCTAAAGGGGCTTGACTTTCTCATATAGTCTGGTATTACCAAAAGTTTGGCCCTAACGGGCCTGTCACTTCTAAAGCATGTCCTTATTGTAGATTCTTGAGTTTAACTTAATGAATTTGAGCTAAAGCTGACGGAAATATAGTAGACGACATCACACTTTATTTCAATGGATAAAAAAATAATTAAGCTGACACCTATACGATAGCTATCAGAATTCATTTTTCATTTCCCCCAATATATGCTGTTTATTCAATTACGAGTAATGCTCTCAGCTATTTCACCAACCATAATGTGACTATACATTTGTCTGAACATTAAAACTAATCACAATGAAAAAATCAAGCAGACCTTCAAGAGAAGAAGTAAAAGTTGGAAATGAAATTTTGAAAATGCAATTGAATGCAGAATTTGGAATGAACTTTCCTGAAGAATCTACAGATGCAATGCCTCCGGAACTGGAGCGTGCATGGTTGAAATCAATACAACGTTTTGAAAAAGCGTATGCAGAGAACAAGACAATTCTTTGCTATGATCTTATCGGCAGACCTGACTATACCAATGGAGAATCATTGAGTGAAAAGGCATTAAAGACAGAGTTAAAAAAATTACTTGATCTGCTGGAAGAAAATCAGATCGTTGTGGATTGCATCAGTGATATATCAGATCTGGAAGTTTATAAATTTATCACAGAGAAATTATTCACTGAAGAAATTCTCCACATACCCGGAAGTAATATGATCTGCCATTTTACTTTTTCGGAATTTTATCCGGAGGAATGAAAGAACGAAATTCGAGATTCGGGATTCGTAATTCGAAACCCACCATGTAGGATGGGTCGAATTACGAATCCCGAATTACGAATTACAAAAAAATCTATTCATTCAACTTGATCTCAACCCGACGATTGGTCGCCTTCCCCGCAGCAGTTTTATTATCCGCCGCCGGTTTAGTGTCACCAAATCCTTCAGATTGCAAACGAGCTTCGCTGATTCCTTTATTTGTAAAATAAGTTTTCACTGCAGCGGCACGACGTTTCGATAGATCAAGATTTTTGTCGGCTTTACCAACGTTATCTGTATGTCCTTCGATTGACCAGTTTGTGTATTCGTATTCTTTCATGATGCTCACAACTGTATCAAGCCTTGCATAAGAAACTTTTTTGATAACATCTTTTCCTGTTTCAAACTGAATTGATTTTGCAGCGAATGAAATTTTTGCTAAAACTTCTTTTTTCTTTGCTTCATCGATTGAAGGACAGCCATTGTTTGTTTTCAATCCTTTTACGTCAGGACATTTATCGTCTTTATCTGCAACTTTATCGCCATCACGATCAGGACAACCTGCCATTTCAGATGTTCCTTTTTGATCCGGACACTGATCTTCTGCATCTGCCATTCCATCGCCATCTTTATCAGGGCAACCTGCTAAAGTTGTAAGTCCTGCTACATCCGGACATTTATCGTCTTTGTCTGCAATACCATCTCCATCTTTATCAGGGCAACCATTTAATTCTGATTTTCCTGCAGTAGTCGGACAAGCATCATCTTTATCAGCGATACCATCACCATCAGAATCAGGACAACCTTTGAAACTAGCAAGGCCTTTGATATCAGGACAAGCATCTTCATTATCAGCTATACCATCACCATCTTTATCAGGACAACCCATTAATGCATCAAGACCTGCTACTGTTGGGCACTTATCATCTTTATCTGCTACACCATCTTTATCAGAATCTTTACCGCTTCCGAAACGAACTACTAATCCAAGCGTGTGGTGGAAATAATCACCCACTTTATCTTCAGATGAACCATTGTATAAAGTCTGCAGACGAATTCCGACAGTTTCCGACAACCATAAATTAGTTCCGATACCTGCATTGATAGCAAAACCACTATTGCCACCAAGTTTACTGAAGCCCGGACCAACTGCGATATATGGATCAAAGCCGCATGATGATTTTAATAAATAATCATTAGCAAGTAAATATTTTACAAGAAAATCTGCATCAGCAAAAAATTGATTTCCGTTAGCACTTGTACCATATCTATTAATAGATGCAGCAGCAACAGATAATTCCAGAGCAAATGATTTATTCAGATTTCTTGCAATGTCTAACTTTGAAAAAGCAGGAACACTCTTGAAATCGTTGAAGTCATAAATGCCTTTAAACATCGGATCGACAGAAGAATAGTCGACAAAATGGATTCCAAATCCAAGTAGCCATGGATGGTCTACGTTTTGGGAGTTTGCTTTTCCGGCAAATAGAAATGCCGAGCAAAAAATCAGAGTAATCAGTTTTTTCATATTTGTGTTTTTTTGAATTCCTTAAATTGGGGCAACAAAAAAACAATAAATATGAGTTTGCAACAAATATGTGAGGTCAATTTTATGCGAAAGCGAGAGTAATGTGATTTTTGTCAGCAAAGTGGGAAAGAATGATATGCAGGTTTACAGGTTTACAAGTTTCAGGTTTGTGACCTGCAATGTCATTACCTGGTGTATAGTATTTCGTTGATAGCGAGAATCGAGGTTTCAGATTGCGAACTTGTAAACCTGTAAACCTGCAAACTTCCAACAAATCAATGCCCTGAAACCTGCTTATCAAAATCCAGCCCTTGTGATTTAAGAACCCCTTTGGTTTTGAGTGAATGCCATACCATGTAAGCAAAGCAGAGTAGTGGAACGATGTATGAGAAATGTGTAAAGCTCATTCCGGCAATTCCTCCTGATGATAATTTATCGAAATCACAAATGACACCTTGAGTTGGAGGGATGATAGCGCCGCCTAAGATCATCATGATCAGAAATGCAGAACCTTGACTTGTGTATTTTCCTAAACCGGAAATTGCAAGAGCAAATATACATGGCCACATAACTGAACATGCCAGTCCGCCACTGATAAAAGCAAACGTACTGATCTGTCCTGTCGTAAGAAGTCCAATCAACATAGCGGCAAGACCGAAACAAGAAACGGTGAAGAGCATTTTTGCCGGTTGTTCGTTAGCATAAAAGAATGCACCGATAAGAACAAAGATACAGATCACATAGACATATAAATTTTCGATTTCATTTCCGCGAAGATGGTTTACAAGAAGTATCACTGCAAAAGCAACAAGTGGTACGATAACAGTGAGAAGCTGCTTAGAACTTTTCTTCAGATTAAAAACAGCAATTGCGCCTGTCCATCTGCCAACCATTAAACTTCCCCAGTATAATGAGATGAACTGTGAAATATATTTTTCATCGAGTCCGCCGAATTCAGGTTGACGAAGCAGTGCACCCATATTGCTTTGAACAGTAACTTCCATTCCTACATAAATAAAGATAGCGATCATTCCCAATACTAATTGCGGATATTGCATCGCTCCCCATCCTGCTTTGTTTTTTTGCGCTGCGAATAGTGCATAAAAAAGTAATCCTAAAATTACGATCAGTGAACCAAGCACCAGATAAACTTTTTGGTGTTCGTCAAACATTGTATTGAAAAATAAAAGAACGATGGTAGGAATAGCAATCAGGAATAATACGCTCATTGCTTTCCCGCTGTTTTCAACATGTTCTTCCATTCTGATAGTCGGTAGTCTTTTACTTACCAGAAAAAAGAATGCAACTAAAAAGAATAGTCCGCCGAGAATAAGATACAAGGTACGTATCGACGAAATGGTCGCAGCTGCAGTATTTGTCAGAGCGCCGAAGAGTATTATGTGAACTACAATCGGTCCAAGTAAAGTTCCGAATGAATTGATACTTCCCGCAAGATTAAGTCGATGTGCTCCGGTTGCCTGATCTCCAAGTGCAATTACGAATGGTTGTGCGGCGGTTTGCTGCAATGAGAAGCCAAGTGCGATGATGAAGAAACAAGCCAGCACCATTCCGAACGTTGCAGTGGTTCCCGATGCAATGAATGCAAGTGAAAATGCTCCGACCACCGACATAGAGAGTCCGATAATAATTCCGTTTTTATATCCGATACGATTCAGAATGTCTACACCGGAAAGAGCAGACATCAGATAAAGGATCAAAGAGCCGAAAAAATATGCACCATAAAAAGATGTATCGAGTAATTGCGATTGAAACTGGTCAAGATTGAAATGTGTTTTGCAGAAAGGAATAAAAATTCCATTCGAGGCAGCAACAAATCCCCAAAAGAAGAAGACAGTGACTAAAGTCGGCAAGGCTCCTTTACTGATAGCTTGTGTAGTTTTTTCCATGGCGGAAGGTATTTCTTATGGATGAATATAAACGTGTACATGAAAATTGATTTCAACAGTAACAATGTTGATATGGAAAATAATCTTCATGTTAACAGATAGGAATTGTCAGCTTTTATTATAATATTTGTATTAATGAAAAAATCTCTACTTCTCTCAGCTTTCTCTTTATGCTTGTCGGCAGCATTTGCGCAGTACGACCTGACAATTACCTACAATTCAAATTCAGGAGTGTCGAATTTGCAGACTGCAACAAAGTTATACATGCATTCAGGCGGTAATGATATGGCAGGCCCATTAGATACGACATGTTGGAATTACACAGTAGGAAATTGGGGTGTAGATGATGGAATCGGGGAAATGGTAAGTTTAGCGGGAACAACCTGGACGATTACTATTGATCCTGTTCCATACTATAGTACTGCACCAAACGGACCGGTTACAGGTCCGGAAATTCAAAGAATGGCTTTAATTTTCAGAGATGAAACAGGCACATTGACAGGGTTTGGGGATGACGGAAATACGATTTACCTGGATCTTTCTACCGGTGTAGCTGAGCCCTATAATTCTGACGGATCACCGTTCTTTGGGATTACAACAGGAATTTCCGCAGGTGTTAATTCGTTGTCTGACAATAAATTAGGAGTAATTAATTCACCAAATCCACTCTTAACAAATACTGTATTTACGTATAAAGTTGTTGGGAATTCTAATATAAATCTTTCTATCTTTGACAACGCGGGTCGTTTAGTGAACACATTGATCAATGAAGAACAGACGATAGGTACGCACTACTATAATTGGGTAGGCGACGACAAAAATGGTAATTTATTGAGTAGCGGAATATATTTCTATTCCTTATCTTCGAATACTGAAAATATTAAAGGCAAACTTATTATTGTACGTTAATTAGGGTTAGGGTCAATAATAAGAGGGGATCACGTTTGTGATCCCTTTTTTTTTGTTCAGAGTTCCGAGTTCCGAGTTCAAGGTTCAAAGTTCAATGTTCAAAGTTGGCTTCGTAGGTGGCAGCCAATTCTTGACCTTGAACTTTGAACTTTGAACCTTGAACATCAAGCTTTGAACTTAAAAAAAACCCGTACTTTCACCATATGCCAACACTCAAAAAAAATTTCGAAACTCTTTTTCCAACCGCTACTAATATTCCTGCGAAATTTCAGTTAGCAGGCACTGTTGAACAAAAGGAATATTTACTCAATGGTGAAATTTTAAATTGGGACGGACCAGTTGCTGATGTTTATTCACCGGTTTTTATAAATGAAAATGGTGAGTTGAAGCGGGTGCGTTTAGGGTCGCAACCTGTTATGGATAGAGTTGCTGCATCAAAAGCTCTTGATGCTGCATTGCAATCATACAATAATGGTCGTGGTGAGTGGGCAACGATGAGTATAAAGAAGCGTATTGAGCACATGGTAAATTTTACTCGTCGGATGATTGAAAAAAGAGATGACGTTGTAAAAATGCTGATGTGGGAGATAGGAAAAAGTTTTACTGACTCACAAAAAGAATTTGACCGGACGATTGATTACATCAATGATACAATTGAATCGTTGAAATCACTTGACCGCGATAGTTCACGGTTACAAAAAGTACAAGGCGTATATGCTCAGATCCGTCGTGGTCCTCTTGGAGTTGTGTTGTGCATGGGGCCATATAATTATCCGCTGAATGAAACGTATTGTAATCTGATCCCTGCTTTGATCATGGGAAATTCTGTGATCTTTAAGCCGGCAAAATATGGAGTGCTTTTGCACCGGCCTTTACTGGAGATCTTTCGTGATTCATTTCCAAAAGGCGTGATCAATTTTATCTATGGTGAAGGAGCAGAGACCAGTGGAACTTTAATGGCTACAGGTAAGATCGATTGTCTGGCATTCATAGGTACCAGTCGTGTTGCAAATATTTTGAAGAAGCAACATCCTTTTCCAAATCGTTTACGGGGAGCATTAGGACTTGAAGCAAAAAATCCTGCAATAATTCTTGCTGATGCTGATATTGATATGACGGTCAGTGAAGTTATCACCGGTTCACTTTCATTCAATGGTCAAAGATGCACTGCATTGAAAATGATCTTTGTTCATGAATCTGTTTCTGAGAAATTCCTCGAGAAATTCTGTAATAAGATATCACAATTAAAAGCAGGAATGCCATGGGAAGAAAATGTGTTGTTAACTCCCTTGCCTGAAAAAAATAAAACAACTTATCTGAAAGAATTAATTGATGATGCAGTTGCAAAAGGAGCAATGATTGCCAATGAAAATGGCGGAAGCGTTGCAGAGAGTTTTATGTTCCCGGCTGTATTGACAGGCGTAACTTCTGATATGAGAATTTACAATGAAGAACAATTTGGTCCTGTTATTCCTGTCATCAAATTCAAAAACATCAGCGAACCGATTGAATACATGGTTAAGTCCAACTACGGACAGCAGGTAAGTATTTTCGGAAGTGATTCAGATGAAATTGCACACATGATCGACCCGCTGGTGAATCAGGTATGCAGAGTGAATATAAATAGTCAGTGTCAGCGTGGTCCCGATGTTTTTCCTTTCAATGGAAGAAAGGATTCAGCGGAAGGTACATTGAGTGTCAGTGATGCTTTGCGTGTTTTCAGTATCCGGACATTGGTAGCTGCAAAAGAAAATGAATTGAATAAGAATATCATTTCAGAAATTTTAGATGAAAGAAAATCTGCTTTTCTGAGTACTGATTTTATTCTGTAATATTTTGTAATCTCAAAAAATTATGATTCTTGTTGCCGATAGTGGTTCAACGAAAGCCGATTGGGTAATAGTAGATAAAACAGCATCTATGCAGAAATTCAGTTCTGCAGGATTCAATCCTTATTTTCATGATCATGCATACATCCTGAAAGAACTTCATGCGAATTCAGGATTGCAAACCATAGCTTCTCAGATCAAAGAAGTTTATTTTTTCGGAGCAGGATGTTCATCAGCAGAAAGAAATTTCGTCATTGAAAAAGCCCTGATGGACTTTTTTGAAAATGCAAAAGTCTTCGTAGATTCAGATATGATTGCAGCTGTAAGAGCAACATGCGGAAGTGATGCCGGAATTGTTGGTATTCTGGGAACCGGAAGTAATTCATGTTACTTCGATGGTGAAATGATACTTCCGAATAATTTTGGTCTGGGATTTATCATGGCAGATGAAGGTGGTGGAAGTTATTTCGGAAGAAAACTTATTGCTGATTATCTGTATGGATTGTTACCTGAACATTTAAATAAAAAGTTCGCAGACAAATATGAAATGAGTAAAGCCATCATGCTTGAAAACGTTTATAATAAACCGCGTCCTAATGTATGGCTTGCATCGTTTGCGAATTTTCTGACTGATAACAGGGAGGATGAATTTGTAAAAGCATTCATTAAGCAAGGAATAGAGGAATTTTTCCGGTTATATATTTGCAGTTATAAGGATTTCAAAAATACGCCGGTTCATTTTGTCGGAACGATTGCATATTATTTTGATGAGGTCATCCGTGCTGTAGGTAAAGAGAAAGAAGTAAATGTGAAAAAAATTATCAGGCACCCGATTAATCATCTTGCAGAGTATTATCTGGAAAAGATGGAGTGAAGAAGAGGTTGCAGGTTTCAGGTTTGCAGGTTTCAGGTTAGCTCCGTAGCTGACTATGAAGGTAACTTGAAACCTGCAAACCTGAAACCTGCAACCATTTAAAAATTTCCCTCCTAACTTATTATTTGCCATATTTGCAGAATACAATTCAACCTGATTATGAGAAAAGGAGTTATTATCGTCGGATTACTACTGACAGCATTTATTAGCAATGGTCAAAGTTTTGAAAGGAGTTCAAGGCCAACAGCAGATTCACTTCCTGTAAATGACCGTGATCATAAAAACCGGATAGTGTACGATGTTTTTGTCCGTTCTTATTTCGATTCTAATCGTGATGGCAATGGCGATCTGAATGGATTAACTTCTAAGTTGGCAAATATTCGCGGAATGGGTGCGGAGGGAGTTTGCCTTTCTCCAATCAATCCGTCACCTTCATACGATAATTTTGATGTAACGAATTTCTATAAAGTCGACAGTGTTTATGGAGACACAGCAAGTTTAAAGAAACTGGTTTCTACTGCACATCAGCTCAAGTTGAAAGTGTTTTTGAACCTTCCAGTCAATCATTGTAGTACAAAGCATCCTTGGTTTGTATCTGCTGTTTCCGGTAAGTCATCGCAGTATTCTGATTATTTTATCTGGAAGGATGAAAAATCAATTTCAGGAAATAAAGACAACTGGCATTCTCCGGTAGATAAAAATGGCAAAAAAATTCCGGGAAAAAAGTTTTATGGAAGTAATGGTAGTAAAGCGCCGGATTTTAATTTCAGTAATGCTGAATTAAGAGCGGAGGTGATGAAGATCGGAACCTTCTGGCTTAAAGAGTTTGATCTGGATGGTTTCAAGATAGATGGAGTAGAATTATATTTTGATGCTGAATCTGTTTCAGAAACAAATAAATGGTGGAAGGAGTTTCATTCAGAGATGAAAAAAACCAAAGCAGGTTTTTATCTGGCAGGAAATGTAATTTCAGGTGACAATAAATCTTTCGTTGGAAATGGTTTTGATGCCTTGGTCAATCATGATATTTCTTCGGCAATTATTAATGTAGTTAAGAATGAAGTGGATTCCGGATTGGTAATTGATCTCCTGAAAGTTCGAAGTACTTATTCTGCCAATGCAACTGATTTTATTGACATCATCAGTATCAATAATGAAAAGCATGATCGTAGTATGACATTGTTGAATGGCGATCAGGAAAAATCAAAACTTGCTGCAACATTATTATTTACTTTGCCCGGATCACCTTATTTGTATTATGGTGAAGAAGTAGGGATGTTTGGCAAATTGCCAAAGGAATATATCCGTGAGCCTTACTTGTGGTCAACTGCAAAAAACGCAGGTGGCAAAACGAAGTGGGAGGCCAGCAAATACAATACGCAAGATGTAAAATCTTTCAATGTAAGTTCCAGAGATTCTTCTTCGGTATTTTCACACTATAAAAAATTAATGGCACTTCGTCGGACAACACCTGCGTTAAATGGAAATGGATTTGAAAATGTAAAAGTTTCAGATAACCGGGTAATCTCTTTCCTTCGCTATTCAGATAAACAAAAGGTTTTGATTGTAATGAACCTGACCAATAAAGATCTTGATACAAAGATTGACTTTCGGGGAGTAATCGGTTCAGCGATATTTGAAAATGGAAAAGTTGTGATCGACGGCGAAAAAATGATCTGTTCTCCGCATGGCGTTTCAGTATTTCTTGTAAACTGATTTCGGAGATGAGGATTGTAATTGTTTGTATTCTTGCGAACCTGCTTTTCGGCACTCATCAGTTGTTTGCTCAAGTGTATGGATGTACTGACCATCTCGCAAATAACTACAACAATCTGGCTACTGATAACGATGGTACTTGCCTCTATAGTCCTGCATCAGTAACTGCTGTTACAAGTGTTGCTTTGAATTCTACTATCTCAGAAACATCGGGCTTAATTCTGTGGAATGGTAGTTTACTGACGCTTAATGATAATACAGATACGCTATTGTATTCTTTGGATACATTGTCGGGGAACATTGTGCAGCAATTCAATTTAACCGGAGTAGAAAATTATGACTGGGAAGAAATTTCAAGCGATTCCCTATACATTTATGTCGGTGATTTCGGAAATAATGTAAATGGAAACAGAACTGATCTGCACATTCTGAGAATTGAAAAGAATTCTCTCCTTATCAATTCTCCTGTGATCGATACGATCAGTTTTACTTATTCAGATCAGACTGATTTTACTCCAACAGGATCTAACAATACCGATTTTGATTGCGAAGCCTTTATTGTTTCTCAAGACAGTATTTTTCTTTTTAGCAAACAGTGGGTAAGCAATCAGACTGCACTATATTCTTTACCGAAGGTTCCTGGAAATCACATTGCTCAGCTTCATTCGCCGTTGGATGTTCAGGGTATGATAACAGGTGCTACCTATCTTGAATCGAAGCGAATGGTCGTACTGTGCGCGTATACAAATTTACTACAGCCGTTTGTTTACTTGCTTTACGATTTTGATGATCATAATTTTTTCAGTGGAAACAAACGAAGCTTGTCTTTGTCGTTACCATTTCATCAGGTTGAAGGTATTGCAACTTCTGATGGATTAAAATATTATTGTTCAAATGAGGCTTTCTCTCAGCCACCTGTGATTAACACCCCTCAAAAACTTCATACTTTTGATCTGACTTCCTACCTGGGAAATTATCTGGATGATCTCATTCTGGGTGAACCAAAATTGACTTCCATGGTTTTCGAAATTTTCCCGGTTCCGGTTACAGGTACACTGACGATCGTAAATAAATATGAAGTTGTGAATTCGGAATATAAACTTACAGATCAATATGGAAAATCAGTTGCTCTCGGAGAAATAAATTCCGGGCGAAATGAGATCGATCTTTCAAAGCTTTCTTCCGGAATTTATTTTATGTCAATAACCAATAGTTTTTCGCCGGTATTGTTTTACAAAATTGTTAAGCAATAGTTTAATTTTATTACAACTTAACTAATCTTTGCATAGTCACTCCCTTTTTATTTGAAAGCGTAACATAAAACAGACCTGTACTTTTTTGTCTGATGAAAGAGAGATCAATATTGAGCTGTGAAGAATAGTCTTCCAGCAATTTTGTGTAAATAATGTTTCCTTCCGAATCCAGTATTGTAAGATGATTTTCGCCTGTCAATGCCAGATTAGAAAAATCGATTTTTAAATTACCTGTTGTCGGATTTGGATAGAGTAAAAATTTATTTGACTCATCGATGTAATTCATTCCTGTTAATCCTTGTCCCTCTGTGATAGTGAAGAATTCATCCGGTGCAACATTTGTAAAGTATTCAATTGTGCCTGAAAGCCATTCAACTTTTATGGAATCGATTACTGTTGCATCGCCCAGACCGAAATGTGCTCGCAGATCATTTTGTCCACAGTAGGAGCTTTGAGCGGAAATTTCACGCATCTGCCAGACCGGATTTCCTGAAATAATAGCTTTCATTCTGATCTTAGTTCCGATTGCACTTTTATTTGTGGTGGTTCCGACAAGTTTTATTGTACTCCAGTGATTTCCATTTCCATCGTTGTGATAGAGGAAATCCGATGGATCAGTATTGTTGAATCTTACTGTAGCGACAGCCAGGTCTTCAAAGCCATCATTGTCATAGTCGCCAAAAGCGCATCCATAAGACCAGGAAGAATCCGTAGCTAATGGCGAGGATCCGATTCTTTCAAACGAACCATCGCCATTATTCAGATAAAAAAAGTTTAGTTGCTTTAAAGCGGAATTGTATGTGTTAGTTACAAAAAGGTCGAGGTCGCCATCATTATCAACATCACTCCATGCTGAACTGAATGAGTGATCGTTTGTATTTGTAATAGTATCGCCCGTGATTTTTGTAAAGGTGAAATTCCCTTCATTTCTGAATAAGGCATTGCTCGATTGATCGTTTGCAAGGAATACATCGAGATCGCCATCGTTATCATAATCACCCCAACTACTGCTCATCGTTAAACCACCATTGCTTACTAAAGGACCGGTAGTAATTCTTGTGAATGTGCCGCTATCGTTTCTGTAAATGTTTTCATCGTTGTCTGTTAAACCTTCGTTGGAAACAAATAGATCAAGATCTCCATCACTGTCCATGTCTGTCCAGTTCACGCTTCTTGAAGTATAAAGATCAGTGACCGGACTGCCACTTGTAATTTCAGTGAATGTATTGTTTCCATCATTATGGTAAAGTCTGTTGCGGTCAGTACTTGCACTGCCGCCACTTCGTGTAGTATAAAGATCAACAAGTCCATCATTATCATAATCCCCCCATGAAGCAGTTTCGCAATATCCATTTGTATTTACAACGGCCGTTCCCAGTATCTCAGTAAAGTTTGCAATGCCATCGTTTATGTAGTATAGATTATCGAAGTTGTACCAATTCACTACATAAGCATCAGCATCGCCATCATTATCTGAGTCAGCAAAGGTTGCACCGTCACTGGGTTTATTATCCAGAAACGATCGGATCTCCTGTTCTTGCAAGAAAAGAACCATTTCCAAGATTCATGTACAGCATGTTATTCTGACCTCCGGCTCTGCCGTTAGAGATAAAAAGATCAATCAGGCCATCGTTATTCATATCGATCCAGTTTACACTTCGTGAATCTCCGGGAGTGGAAACTACAGGGCCGGTTGTAATTTTTGTGAATGTCTGGCTCATTGAATTCAGACTTAATGCCAGAATAAAGCAGATGAAGAATGATTTTTTCATGTGTGGTAAATTATTTACGGTTAGTCTTGTAATTTTATGTATATATTTATTTCTTTAAACAATTATTATTCTAATGACTGTTTTCTACCAACAAATTGTTTTCAAAAAAGAATGAAAGAATTTCAGATGATCAATTATGCTGTTCATATGTTGAAACATGTTGTTCGGCTTAATGCAGATGTAATTCTCCTGAAATTTCTCAAATTAGCGGTATGAATAAAAGAATTGCGCTTCATGTTCTTTTCTGGCTGACTTATTTATTATGGGGCGGTTACATTCTTGGTTCTTACGATGGAAATTTTACGCGTTCATTCCTGAACGATATTGCACACCTTCCGCTGAAGATCACAGTTACATACATTATCATGTATTACCTGCTTCCGAATTTTGTAAATAAAAGAAAATACGTTCAGCTTATTCTTTTTATTGTCGTTCTTTTAATATTGTCGGCATTCATTCAACGTTTTACAATTTACCGGATTACTCAACCATTCTTTTATCCTGAGAGTACATTCTATTTCTGGAATTTTCCAAAACTTTTGTGGGGAGCATTTGATGTGTTTTCAATTGCTGCAATTGCACTGAGCATTAAACTATTTAAGAACCGCTATGAAAGTCAACAACGGGAGGAAGAACTGAAACGCGAAAAGGTTGAAACCGAACTTCGGTTTCTGAAAGCTCAGATCAATCCGCATTTTTTATTCAATACTTTAAACAGTATTTATGCGTTGACAAGAATTCAGTCTGAAGCCGCACCGGATGCAGTTATGCGATTGTCTAAAATTTTGCGATATATGCTTTATGAAACCGATAAGTCCACAACAATAGAAAAAGAGTTGCGGATCGTTGACGATTACATTGAACTTCAGAAACTACGATTCGGAAAAAAGATCAATGTGACTTTGATAAGAAATATCGATGATCCGCAAAGAGAAATTGCACAGCTTATTATTCTTCCGCTTGTTGAGAATGCATTCAAGCACGGCATATCCGGAAATATGGATTCTTCACAGATTCTTATCAAAGTGGAATTGCAAAAAACTGATTTTAATGTCCACATCATAAATCCCGTTTCTGAGATTTCTGTAAAGGATGATGTTCAGGAAGGAATAGGTTTAGTCAATATTTCGCGGCAGTTGCAACTCTTGTACAAATCATATAGTTTTTCTCATGAGCAAAGGGATGGGAATTTCTTTGTAAATTTACATATCGACTTAACCAGCTATACTGACTATGAATTGTCTGATCGTAGAAGATGAGCATCTTGCTTCAGAAGTACTGCGGGATTACATCCAGCAAATGCCGGGTTTAAAACTCATGGGTGTTTGTGAAAATGTATTCACTGCCAATGAAGAGCTGCATCGGTCGAAGATAGATCTGATTTTTCTGGATATTAATCTTCCACGTATCAGTGGACTTGATTTTTTAAAGACGATCGGCTACAAATATCATGTCATTCTTACAACTGCTTATCATCAGTATGCTCTTGATGCCTTTGATCTGAATGTTGTAGACTATCTGCTCAAGCCTATTGAGTTCAATCGATTTCTACAGGCGGTAAATAAAGTGTATGAAAAGACAAGATCAGTTGATCCTGTTCACAGGCCAGATTCAAATGAACGCAGATTCTATTTTTTTAATACAGATAAAAAAAATATTAAAGTTTATTCAGATGAAATTGTTTTTATTGAAAGCCTGAAAGACTATGTGCGCATACATACCGGCGATAAACAAATAGTTACAAAATTTCAGATCGGGGAATTGGAAAAATATCTGGCCGACGATAAATTTGTCAGGATCCATAAATCATTTATTGTAAATGCCGATAAGGTGACAGCATTCAATGCAATTCAGATTGAAGTAGGGAGGAATACTTTGCCTTTAGGAAGAACATATAAGGAGCTCGTTGAAAAGAAGCTCACTTCTTGAAATTTAAACATGGAGGAAAAGGAGAAAAAAAGGGAGAAAAGAGAGAAGACTCCTTTTCCTCACTTTTTTTCTCCTTTTTCTCTGTGTTTAAAAAATGCTGGCATTTCCTTTAACCCCTTGTCAATACTACAAATGATTTTTATGTTTCGAAGCAAAGACATTTATCACTTTTACATAGGTTTTTAATGGCTAACTTCATTCGATGAAAGTAATCTTGTATGTAGTTCTGGTGTTTCATGCACTTTTCCATTTATTGGGTTTCCTGAAAGCATATAAATTAGCACCATTAGCTGAGATATCTGTATCCATTTCAAAAATTAGTGGAATCGTTTGGCTCATTGCCTCTTGTCTGTTTGTCGCAACAATTGCATTGATGATTTTCAACATAAATGCTTGGGTTTATCTTGCCTTTCTGTCCATTATGCTTTCGCAATACCTGATAATTACAACATGGCATGATTCAAAGTATGGAACTATAATCAATGTGATCCTGCTTGTGTTTCTGATATTAAGCTGGTATAAAATTAAGTTTGAGGACAAATACAAAGTTGAAGTTCATGAACAGTTAGCAAAAGTTCAGGCTGGTGATACAGCAATATTAAAAGACATTGACCTTGTAAAATTACCCGAACGTGTTCAGAAATATCTGGTATATACGGGAGCCTTGAACAAGCCTAAAGTTCATAATTTCAGAATCAGGTTTTCCGGAAACATACGTAAAAATAATGATGCTCCATGGATGCCTTTCACTTCTGAGCAGTTTAATTTTTTACCAACTTCAGTAAGACTATTTTTTATGAAAGCGGAAATGAAAAAACTTCCTATAGCCGGATTTCATAGTTTTAAAAATGGGACAGCGTTTATGGATATCAGGTTACTTTCACTGTTTACAGTACAGTATGAATCAGGACAGGATATGGGGATAGCAGAAACAGTTACTTTTTTTAACGACATGTGTTGTATGGCGCCGGCAACATTGATAGATGAACGGATTCAATGGACAGGTAATAATGGTGATAGTGTTTTTGCTAAGTTCATAAATAATAATATTGAAATTAATGCAACTCTTGTCTTTAACAATAAGAATGAATTGGTAAATTTTATTTCAGATGATCGTTATACAATTACAGAAAGTGGTTCAATGAAAAAGATCCGATGGTCGACGCCTTTGAAAAATTATCAGGTATTCAATGGCTGCAAATTAGCTTCATCGGCGGAAACAATTTATTCTTATCCCGATAAAGATCTTATTTATGGAACATTTCAATTAAGGAGTATTGAATATAATGTAACTTCAAATTAATTTTGTAAGCCGTGTTTTTTTATGAGAAATTCAATTATTAAAATCGTAGCAATATTGCTTCTTCTTTTTAATGGAATCGGAGCAGTTTATGGTGGTGGTAATCTGATTCTTCATCCGGATGGAAGCAGTCTGGGTATAACAGTTGAATGGTTGAAATATTCTCCATTCACAAACTTCCTCATTCCCGGTATTATTCTCTTTCTGGTTAATGGCGTCTTCAGTTTTGTAGTGATTATTTTTATATTGATGAAATGGCCGTACTATAAAACGATGATCCTGACCGTGGGGCTTATGTTAAGTGGATGGATTTTGATCCAGATGATATTTTTAAGAACAGTCAATAATTTACACATAATAATGGGGACGACTGGAGTTTTGCTTATGATAATTGGACTTTTATTGATGGAAAAAGAAGAAGAAGTTAATTTTCTTATTTTAGACAAACTTTTCCAAGTGTTCATTCTTAAAACTAATTAAAATGGAAGCATACGATACAGTAGTGGAAGCAATCAATGGATTGAAAAAGCAAGGCTACATTGAAGATCTGAACTTGCGTCAGAATTGTCTGGAATGCAGTGGTCGTGAAATTAAATTATTTCACGATGAATTTCACATCGACAAGTTCTTTCGTTTTGAGGGCAATTCAGATCCGGCAGATGAGAGCATTGTATATGCAATATCATCTCCCAAACATAATTTGAAAGGTGTTATGGTGAACGGATATGGGATCAGTTCTGAGCCACTCACCAATGAAATGCTTGAAAAACTTAAATAGAAAAAATTTGTTTAAAAAATGAACTGATCATCAAACCACATGAAAAAACTTCTGCTTCTGCTATCATTATCTTTTACTTTGCAATCATTTGCTCAAATGAATATTGTAAGTTATGCGGGCAGTAACGGCAAAGAAACATTTTATGATGTTATGCAGATCACAGATGGAACATTTCTGATTTGTGGTTATGCTGATGACTTAAACTGGATCGATGCAGGAGTGCAGCGGATTCAATTAAATTATCCGGGAATAATTCCTAATTCACTTGGATCAAATCGATATGGATTTATTCTCCATTTGAGTTCTGATCTTCAAACCATTTTACAGGTTGTCCATTTTCCTCAGGGTGTGGTGGAAGATATTCGATTCATTAAAACAAATACACTTCCTTATACTGCTACGGGAGATCTTTACATCAGTGCAAATACTGCTGATTCAGATGCTAATAATGGTGGATACATTATAGGTAAGTTGGATAATAATTTTGTAAACGGGCTTCCGACTGCCTTGGAATGGTTAGAAGTTGTTTGGGCGAAATCAGGCCCGAAAGATTATCACCCATGGGATGTAACAAATGATGGTCGTGTATTTTATATTTCCGGCGAAGCGTTTGGCTATGACTGGAGTGCTGTTTATTGTCTCAATCAAAACGGACAACGTGCTATTGTAGAGAACTGGAGAACTCATTGGTTGAAAAACGGATTTGAATTTAAAGGCACACCGGCTTCTTCTAATCCTCAGGGTGGAATAGATTCCGTAGACTACAGCGGAATTGTTCTGAAGATCTGGGGCCGATGCGATCTCAGGTCGTGGACACAAAACGAATATGACTACATTCAACCCGATGGGAATGGTGGAACTAAGAAAGGTTCATGGCCTGCAGATCTTCTTTTCAATGGACCATGTGATCCTGCGAGTCCTACTGCTACCGGTCCCGGTTATACGGGATATTCTGCTGCCGCAGGAAGTCCTGTTTATGGTGGTACGAATATTTGTATTGATAAACGTAATAACAATCTTTACCTGGGAGTGAATTTTAAAAGTGTTACCTCAGGTGGTAGTCCTGATTTTGAACCTGCAGTTATTGCAATGAACGAATCCGGTACGATGCTATGGTGGTCGCGCTTGTATCATGAGATCACTCCTGCAGGCGATACGATGGAATCGGTTCCTGATCAATACGTAGATGCATTGGCAATTGATTATTCAAACAACAAACTTGTTGTTGGTGCAAGATGCCATGGTAATAACATTGAAAATTTTTGGGAAGGCAATCAGATTGCAAGCGACCCCGCAGCTTATGGTTTTCAGAATCAGTTTACAGGTACAAATGGAAATATCCATCTATCTTGGCTTGGAAAATTTTTGTTGAATGATGGCACATTGACCAATTCTACTTTCATGGGCGAGTATGCTGAAGGAACAGGTTCGCTTGGCACACCTCACGCTGATCCTAATCTTGATGGCTGGGCAGACCCTAATACCGGTTGGCCTGATGTAAATACTACCAGGATCGCACGTAACAATATGAAAGTTTCAAGTTCCGGTGATGTGTGTGTCATAGCAGTAGGACGACGAACAACTACTACTTCAAATGCTTTCCAGAAAATGGTGAAACCTGATTTCGGCGGATTAAGCGCATGGAATAGTTTTGTCAGGGTTTATGATTCACAATTTCATGTTCCAAAATATTCCTCACTTGTAGTAGGAGTGTGGGACACATTAACTCAAGCCGGAGGAGGAAATACTGAATTGTTTGGAATTTACAAAACAAGTCTCGGTGTAATCTGTGTTGGCCGACAGACAGCTGATACAAACGGAATAGCAAATGGAAATAATATACCACTTGCAAATGTACTACCATGGGGAAGCAGTTCCCCTTTGAATGAAAGTGCAATATTGGTTTATTATCAGGCAGGTAATCTTGTAAACATTGATGATAGTATTCTGACAGAGATAACTACTCCTTTATCTCATTTGAAGAATGAAGAAATTGTATCTTATCCTAATCCCTCTGGTGGTAGGATCTTTATATCATTCACTGATAAAAATATTAATTCAAATGAATGGCAATATAGAATGATTGATGGATTCGGAAGAATGATCAGTTCAGGAGTGCTTAAGAATAATTTATTGGATCTGTCAGATATTTCCAATGGAATTTATCAATTACAATTAAGTAACAATGATAAAAATTACTTATCAAAGGTTATCATTGTAAGATAGAACCTTTAAAGACAAATTGTAAATGGCCTCAAACAATATTAATTTTTCCGGTTTAACAGATGCAGAAGTATTGGCATCACGTGAAAAATCAGGGGCGAATAAATTAGTCTATAAAAAAGAAAATAGTTTTCTCGATGCAGTGAAAAGTATTGTGAAAGAGCCGATGATCATTTTGCTCTTTGTCGCTGCAATAATTTATTTTATTAGTGGCAAACCTGAAGATGCCATATTCCTTTCTGTCGCCATTGTTCTGGTCGCAGCAATTTCCCTTTATCAGGATTCACGAAGCAGGAATGCGCTGGAAAAATTAAAAACGTTCATCAAGCCTGCAAGTAAAGTAATTCGAAATAATCAGGAACAGGAAATTGATAGTCAGGAAATCGTGGTTGGTGATTATCTTATTGTTGAAGAAGGAACCGTAATTGCTGCTGATGCTGTCATCGTTCAGTCAAACGATTTTTCTGTTAACGAATCTATACTTACAGGAGAATCAATGCCGGTATCGAAGGATAAATCAAGTGAAGATAATAAGATCTATCTCGGGTGTACAGTTGCCGGTGGACTTGCGATTGCCAAAGTAACAGCTGTCGGCAATGAAACAAAACTTGGCAAGATCGGAAAGAGTATTGAAAGTATCGACGAAGAAAAGACTCCGCTTGAAATGCAGATCCGGAACTTTGTTCGTAAAATGGTTATCGTCGGTGCTGTAGTATTTATTATTGTATGGGGAATAAATTATTTCCTGATCCATGATGTAATCGATAGTCTGTTGAAAGCCCTGACGCTTGCAATGAGTATTTTGCCGGAAGAGATTCCTGTTGCTTTCTCAACGTTTATGGCATTGGGCGCATGGCGATTAATGAAAATGGGAATCGTTGTGAAACAAATGAAGACTGTAGAAACTCTTGGTAGTGCGACAGTTATTTGTGTCGATAAAACAGGAACAATCACAGAAAACAAAATGAGTCTGGCCAGGGTTTATGATTTCACTACTGATAAAATCACTGATGCAAAGGAAACGCTGAGCGATTCTGAAAAACAATTGATCAGGATCTCAATGTTTGCAAGTGAACCGATTCCGTTTGATGCAATGGAAATTGCACTGCATGAAGCATATCAGAATTCTGCATCAGTAGATGAACGACAAGAATATAAAATGAGTCATGAGTACCCTCTTAGCGGCAAGCCCCCGATGATGACTCATGTGTTTGAGAATAATTCAGGCAAAAGAATTGTAGCTGCTAAAGGTGCACCGGAAGCAATCATGAATGTATGCGTTATGACTGTGGAACAAAAAGAGAAAGTTGGTCGTGCATTAACTGTACTGGGTAGATCCGGATACCGTTTGCTGGGTGTAGGACAATCTGAGTTGACTGGTATTAATTTTCCTGAAACACAGCAAGAGATCAGTTTTACTTTCAAAGGAATAGTAGCGTTTTATGACCCTCCGAAAGAAAACATTTCTGAAGTCCTGAAGAATTTCTACAAAGCAGGAATCGGAGTTAAGATAATCACCGGAGATAATGCTGAAACTACAGCCGCTATTGCCGGACAGATCGGTTTTGTTGGTGCTGAAAATTTTCTTTCAGGTGATGAATTACTGACATTGTCGGAAACAGAATTGAAACAAAAAGTTTCCGGCATCAATATGTTCACAAGGATGTTTCCTGAAGCTAAACTCAGAGTGATAAATGCATTGAAGTCGAATAATGAAATTGTTGCCATGACCGGTGATGGTGTAAACGATGGACCTGCATTAAAAGCAGCTCACATAGGAATTGCCATGGGAAAAAAAGGAACAGAAATTGCCAAACAAGCAGCTTCATTGATACTGGTTGAAGACGACCTTTCCAAGATGGTTGATGCTGTTGCAATGGGGAGAAAGATCTATGCCAATCTGAAAAAAGCAATTCAATATATTATTTCTATTCATATTCCAATTATTTTAATTGTGTTTATTCCATTGGCTTTAGGTTGGATCTATCCGAATATTTTTACGCCGGTTCATATTATTTTCTTGAAATTATAATGGGTCCAACTTGTTCGATAATTTATGAGAATGAACCGATGGAAAAAAATACTATGTCACAAAAACCCAGGCCATTCAGTAATACATTTTTTAACCTGAAAGAACTTGCAACAAGTATTGTACAAGGACTTGCAATCACTGTAGGAACTTTATTCATTTATCGTTTTGGAGCAGGGAATAGTTATGATGAAAATAGCATCCGGACCATGGTCTTTATTGTCCTGATCTCAGCAAATATTTTTCTGACCTTGATCAACAGATCATTCTATTACTCTGTATTGACAACCCTCAGGTATAAAAATAATCTGGTGCCTGTAATTATATTTATAACAGTTTTGATTACCTGTCTGCTTTTATACATCCCTGCCTTAGCTACATTTTTTGATTTTCAAAAATTGAATTTATTTCAAACCGGTATAAGTATTTTAGCAGGTTTTCTATCCGTAATCTGGTATGAACTTGTAAAATGGAGAAGCAGGGCTGCGACAATTCAAAATTAATTTTAGTGATTAAATGAAGAATTATATTATTTTATGTCAATCGGCAGTATGAAATAATCCGGGACTATTGGTTCTTGAATATTTAAAACTTACTTTTGGCCCAGTGAGGCATTTTATCGCCATATCATTATTGTTTGTCCACCTGTTTACTGCAACTGAAATTTATCAGTTACTGAGATTTCCATTGCTTTTGGAACACTTCAGAGAGCATAAAGATCAGGATGCAGATCTTTCATTTTATTCCTTTCTGAAAATTCATTACGCAGACAAAACGATCATTGATGAAGATCATGATCAGGATATGAAACTACCTTTCAAAACTGATGATGGATGTATTAATACATCAATTACAGCTCTTGTTTCTTGTCCGCTTTCTGAAATGCAATTGAAACCTTTCAATAGTCCCACTAAGATATTTTTCTCTTATAATGAATCCCTTTTACCTTCCTCTTTTTTGTCGAGTATCTGGCAGCCGCCAAAAGTTTCCTGATTATATTTGTTTTGTTGAAGGATGTTTCTGTGCGGTATTGAATACTACAGATCATTTATTCATATTTTATAATTCATGAAATCAATCAGATTATGCTTAATAGAATTATTGAGTTTTCAATCCGGAATAAACTCATTATAGGACTTTTTGTATTTGTCCTGATAGGCTATGGTTCTTACCAGGCCACACAATTACCAATTGATGCTGTTCCTGATATAACGGATAATCAGGTTCAGGTTATAACAATTGCTCCATCTTTTGGTGCAACAGACATTGAACGTCTTGTTACGTTTCCGATAGAGCAGGTAAACAGTAATATAAATGGTCTGAAAGAAATTCGGAGTTTTTCAAGGTTCGGATTATCTCTGGTTACAATCGTTTTTAATGATGGAATTGATATTTACTGGGCAAGGCAGCAAGTCTCTGAACGATTACAGCAAGTTCAGAGTCAAATTCCAAAAGGAATAGGAACACCGGAACTCGGACCGATTACAACCGGGCTTGGAGAGATCTATCAATATGTGATCAAGACAAAGCCTGGCTTCAAAGAGAAGTACGATGAGATTGAGTTACGTACGATTCAGGACTGGATCGTACGCCGTCAGCTTCTGGGCGTAAAAGGCGTTGCTGAAGTCAGCAGCTTCGGCGGTAAACTGAAGCAGTATGAAATTTCCGTCGACCCGAATAAATTACAGTCGTTCAACCTGTCTGTCAATGATGTTTTCTCTGCACTGGAAAAGAACAATCAGAATACCGGTGGTGCTTATATTGAAAAAGGTGCAACGGTTTTATTCATTCGCAGTGAAGGATTAATAGGTTCTAAAGAAGACATCAGGAATATTTCTGTGATGGAAACAAAAGATGGTACCCCTGTATTCATTAAAGACATTGCTGACATTAATATTGGTTATGCCACACGTTACGGTGCGATGACATACAATGACGAAGGAGAAGTTTCCGGAGCAGTTGTAATGATGCTAAAAGGAGCTAATAGCAGTGAAGTAATTAAAAATGTAAAAGAAAGAATTGAGCAGATAAGCAAAACGCTTCCAGAAGGAGTAATCATTGAACCGTTTCTGGATAGAACAAAAATGGTGAACAATGCAATTAGTACTGTAGAGAAAAATTTATTTGAGGGTGCTTTAATCGTTGTCTTCATCCTGGTTTTGTTTCTGGGAAATTTCCGCGCGGGATTTCTTGTTGCTTCGGTAATTCCTTTGTCAATGTTGTTTGCAATAATACTGATGAATGCCTTTGGTGTGAGCGGAAATTTAATGAGCCTGGGGGCACTTGATTTTGGGTTGATTGTCGATGGAGCTGTGATTATCGTTGAAGCAGTGATGCATCAGCTTTCGCACAGCAAGAAACTTGATGGCTTCAATACATTAACTCAAAAACAAATGGATCAACAGGTTAGTCAGTCTGCATCCAGAATGATGAATAGTGCTGTATTCGGACAAATAATTATCCTCATTGTATATTTGCCCATCTTTACTCTGCAAGGTATCGAAGGGAAAATGTTCAAGCCAATGGCACAGACAGTTGCATTTGCGCTCATCGGTGCATTTGTTTTATCGATTACGTATGTGCCAATGATGAGTGCTTTCTTTCTAAGCAAAAAGATAAAACATCAACCGGGATTTTCTGACAGGTTCATGTTTAAAATTGAAAGAAGATATCAGCATTTACTGGAGAAAGTTATCGGTTTCCCAAAAACTGTTATAGCAACAGTAATTGTACTATTTATATCCTCACTTCTTATTCTGACAAGTTTAGGTGGGGAGTTTATTCCTGCTTTAGAAGAAGGTGATTTTGCTGTTGATACAAGAGTATTAACAGGAAGTAATCTTGAGACGACAATCGTCAATGTTCAGAAAGCTGCAGGTGTATTGAAAGCTCGCTTCCCTGAAGTTGAAAAAGTCGTGACCAAGATCGGGAGTGGAGAAGTTCCTACTGATCCAATGCCAATTGAAGCCAGTGATATGATGGTAATTCTCAAGCCAAAGAAAGAATGGACTTCAGCGAAAACATTTGATGAGCTTGCTGAAAAAATGGGTAAGGCTCTTGAAGATATTCCCGGAATAACAGCAGGATTTCAATATCCAGTTCAAATGCGTTTCAATGAATTGATGACAGGGGCAAGACAGGATGTGGTCTGCAAAATTTTCGGCGAAGACCTTGATACACTTTCTCATTACGCAACTAAACTCGGCGAACTTGTGAATGAAGTAGAAGGAAGCCAGGCGTTGTTTGTTGAACCTGTCAATGGATTACCACAGATCATCATCGAATACAATCGCGCAATGATCGCTCAATACAATATGAATATTGAGGATATAAATAGAGTAGTTAATATCGCTTTCGCCGGACAAAGCACTGGATTGATCTTCGAAGGAGAAAAACGTTTTGATCTGGTTGTAAAACTGAATAATGCACGACGCGAATCACTTGAAGATGTGCGGAATTTACTTGTGCCTACTCCAAACGGAAATCAGGTTCCATTGTATCAGCTTGCAGATGTAAACATAAAGAACGGACCTAATCAGATCCAGCGTGAAGATGCTAAACGACGAATTGTTGTCGGCTTTAATGTCAGAGGCCGCGATGTGCAGTCTATCGTAACAGAACTTCAATCGAAAGTAGATGCAAAAATTGATCTGCCGGATGGATATTATATTACCTATGGCGGAGCATTCGAAAATTTGCTTGCTGCAAAAAACAGATTGATGATAGCAGTTCCTGTTTCTTTATTTCTGATATTCATACTTCTTTATTTCACGTTCAATTCTGTTAAACATGGCTTATTGATATACACTGCAATTCCATTATCTGCTATTGGAGGAATTTATTTTCTCGCTCTGCGTGGAATGTCGTTCAGTATAAGCGCAGGTGTTGGATTTATTGCCTTGTTTGGCGTAGCTGTTTTAAATGGAATCGTATTGATAGCAGAATTTAATAAGTTGAAAAAGGAAGGAATGCACGATCTGAAGAGAATAGTATTAATGGGAACAAAAGTTCGTTTACGGCCTGTTCTGATGACAGCCTTTGTTGCATCACTCGGTTTTCTGCCAATGGCATTAAGCAATGGTTCAGGAGCAGAAGTACAACGACCGCTGGCAACTGTTGTAATTGGCGGTTTGCTTATTGCGACCTTTCTGACATTATTTCTATTGCCGATTCTGTATATCATGTTTGAAGGGGTAGTGAAACCAATTAAAATTACAGGGGCGTCAATAAAAATAGTACTTGTGTTTGTGTTGTCAGGCATAGCTGCTGATTCTTTCGGTCAGGAAAGAATTACACTTGAAAAAGCAATTGACTTGGCATTAAAGAATAATACCTCAATAAAAAATGAACGTTTATTGAATGAGTACAGGAACAAAATTTCCGGTTCCGGTTTTGATATTCCAAAAACAAATGTTGCATTGGAATATGGACAATTCAATAGTGTTTATAATGATAAAAAATTCTCAATTGCACAATCAATAAATTTCCCTACTGTTTATGCACGACAAAGAAAGGTGTTGAAAGAGAATTATCAATCCGGTTTGCTTGAACTTAATTTAAGGGAAGCCGAATTAAAGAAGCAGGTAAGTGAAACATTTTTTCTTCTGGTCAATATGAACGAGAAACAATTCATATTGACAGAAATGGATAGTATCTATTCAGGATTTCTTTCGAGAGCTGAGTTTCGGTATAGCAAAGGCGAAACAAATGCTTTGGAAATGATCACCGCATCAAGTCAGAAAGCGCAGATAAGAATGCAGTTAAGTCAATTGTTGCTTGATAAAGAAAATGAATTGATGAAATTTCAATTACTTCTGAATTCAAATGATAAATTGATTCCTGAACCTTCAAACCAATTGCTTGAAGCTCCGGTTAGCCGCGATACAACAGTAGCTCCTTCACATCCTTTGGTCAAAATTCTTGAAAAGCAAAAGCAGATCTCGCTTGCCTCTGAAAAACTTGAGCGCTCGCGACTGATGCCTGATCTGGTAGTTGGTTACAATCTTATGAGCATAAAAGGAACAGGTCCTGATAATATTTATTATGATGATGATATTTCAAGAACCAACTTGAATCAGCTTATCGTCAACTTGATGTTTCCAGAGAAAGACTCAGTTACTATCAAAATGATGGTTTCAAAAATGCAGGCAGAGTTGTAGAGATCGCCAATGCACAATTTACAAATGGTGAGATCAATTATCTTGAATGGACCATGCTTATGAATAATGCAACTGTTCTCAGAACCGGATATGCAGATGCTGTATATGAATTGAATTCAGCGATCATAGAAATTAATTATTTAACTACAAAATGAAATTCCCAATGAAAATATATATAATAATTACCTCAGTGATTTTCTTGCTTGCATGTGGCAGGAGTGAAGAAAAATCCCAGACGGAAAACGTGAATGATTCTGTTCCGGAGATGATAAAATTAACGGATGCACAATTAAAGTCATCAGATATTAAAATCGGTACTATTCAACAAAGTAACATAGCTTCAATTATAAAAGTGAATGGAAAAATTGATGTGCCACCGCAGAATATGGTTTCTGTCAGTATGCCTTTAGGCGGATATCTTAAATCCACAAAATTACTCCCTGGTATGCATTTGAACAAAGGCGAAGTGATAGCTACAATGGAAGATCAGCGTTACATTGAATTGCAACAGGAGTTTCTTACAACTCAGTCGGAATTGACTTTTGCAGAAGCAGAATTCAACAGACAGCGTGAGTTAAACCAAAACAAATCTACAAGCGATAAACTTTTTCAAAGATCGGAAATGGAATATCAGACGAAAAAGATTTCATTGAATGCTCTATCGGAAAAGTTGAAGTTGATCGGACTTAATCCTGAAACTCTGGGAAAGAACGGCATTTCAAAAACGATCAATATTTATTCGCCTATCGATGGCTTTGTTTCAAAAGTCAATGTCAATATAGGAAAGTTTGTAAGTCCGACTGACATTTTATTTGAATTGGTAAATCCGACCGACATTCACCTCAATCTATTTGTTTTCGAAAAAGATCTCGAGAAAATTTCAATCGGTCAAAAACTTGTTGCTTTTACCAACAACAAACCAAATGAGAAACATCCGTGCGAGATTATTTTGATCAGCAAAGATCTTTCTGCCGACCGGACAGCGGAAGTTCATTGTCATTTTGAAGATTACGACAAAACACTTTTACCTGGAATGTATATGAATGCAGAGATTGAAGTAAAGAGTCACAAAACATATGTGGTAAGTGAAGATGCTGTTGTGAATTTCGAAGGGAAGAACTATGTATTCATTGCACTATCACCTTCAGAATTCAAAATGACAGAAGTTGAATTGGGCGTTCAGGAAAGAAATATGCTGGAAATCATCAATGGTGAAAGTTTGAAAGATGCACAGATCGTTTTGCAAAATGCATATACGTTACTGATGGTAGCAAAGAATAAATCGGAGGATTAGAATTTCTGCGGTTTTTCTGCGTATTCTGCGTAAGTCTGCGGGAAATAAATACATTAATTTCCCGCAGCTGCAGCTTAATATTTCCCGCAGATTTGCGCAGAATCCGCAGAGATCTCTTCGAGATAAATTATTAATTTCTCCTTTATTCCGTAGGAATTTCTGCGGTTTTTCTGCGTATTCTGCGCAAGTCTGCGGGAAATAAATACTGCTTAATATTTCCCGCAGACTTACGCAGAAAACGCACAGAATCCGCAGAGATCTCTTCGAGATAAATAATTTATTTCTCCTTCATTCCGTAGGAATTTCTGCGGTTTTTCTGCGTATTCTGCGCAAGTCTGCGGGAAATAAATACTGCTTAATATTTCCCGCAGACTTGCGCAGAATACGCAGAGAATCCGCAGAGATCTCTTCGAGATAAATAATTTATTTCTCCTTCATTCCGTAGGAATTTCTGCGGTTTTTCTGCGTATTCTGCGCAAGTCTGCGGGAAATAAATACTGCTTAATATTTCCCGCAGATTTGCGCAGAATCCGCAGAGAATCCGCAGAGAATCCGCTGAGATCTCTTCGAGATAAATAATTTATTTCTCCTTCATTCCGTAAAAATTTCTGCGGTTTTTCTGCGTATTCTGCGCAACTCTGCGGGAAATAAATTTTGTGGTATATTCTGCTGAAAAACTAACAATTATCACATGTCTTTTCTTTCCACTGTGACTTTTGTTACCGTTCCTGACATTCATAAAGCTGACCTTTACATTCAAATCTTAATATTATGAACGAACATTTGTATAATGTCGATTTAAAATGGGTGTCAGACAGAAATGGAATCATTTCATCTCCTGAACTTGATCTTGCATTCAATGTAGCGACCCCGCCACAATTTCCAAAAGGGATTCCTGGCATCTGGTCGCCGGAACATTTACTGACTGCTGCTGTCGTGAGTTGTTTTATGACAACATTTTTGGCGATCGCTGAAAATTCGAAGCTTGAGTATTCAGCGTTCTCATGCACTTCTTCCGGAAAGTTAGAACAAATCGAAGGTAAGTTTCTGATGACGGAAATTACTCTGAATCCTGTTTTGACTTTAAACAACTCAGCAGATACTGAAAGAGCAGAACGAATACTCGTTAAATCTGAAGCTGCTTGCCTTATTTCAAATTCGATAAAGTCGAAAATTATCCTGAATACTTCGATTTTGGCAGCCGTTTAAGTATTGCAGATTTTCTAGTCTGACAAAACTTGACTAACTTGGTCTTTATAATTAAAAAATTATGAAACAGAGACCAAGAAGAATAATGCTTGCTATACTTCTCATTGTTACGATTGGTAATTATACCAGAATTATCGGTGATAAGGATGTGCGCGCAGTTGAAGTACTTTCAATTTTTATTATGGGTGTGCTTTCTGCGATTTTATTCGTAGATATTCTGAGGACCAGAAAACAAAAAGAGAAAGAATGATAAAAATTAGAAAAGCAATTGTTTGAATTTCTACTTTTTTCTCTGTGTATTTTCTGTGGATTCTGCGCAAAATGAGGTAAATAAATTCTGCTTAATATTTCCCGCAGACTTGCGCAGAATCCGCAAAAAATCCGCAGAGATCTCTTCGAGATAATATGTTTGATTAATTTAATTTCTACAAACAAACTTCTCAAGTCTAACAATAAATTTATTCTATTTAATTCCGTAGGAATTTCTGCGAATTTTCTGCGTATTCTGCGCAAGTCTGCGGGAAACAAATACTGCTTACTATTTCCTGCAGTATTGCACTGTATTTCAGTAGAGAATACTACAATTTCTTCAACTCAAATTCCGCCCCATCAAAAACCCCATAAGTAAAATACTGAATCCAGTCTCCTAAATTTATATATCTGCTACTATCAATTTTAATATCCAAAGGCAGATGTCGGTGTCCGAAGATCAGGTAATCAAAATGTTTTTTTGCAAGAATTTCTTTTGAATAGATAACAAGCCATTCTTTTTCTTCGCCTAAAAATTTCTCATCAGTAGTACCGGTTGCAATTCTGCTCTTCTTTGAAAAGTAATTTGCTATTCCAATTCCGAAATTCGGATGCAATCTTGCGAAGAGCCATTGACAAACTTTACTTGCAAAAACCTTTTTAATGAATTTGTATCCATGATCACCCGGACCAAGTCCGTCGCCGTGGCCAATGTAAAACGCTTTACCGTTGTAAGAAATTTCAATTGGAGCGCGGTAAATGATGACGTTAAGTTCTTTCTCCAGATAATCAAACGTCCACATATCATGATTGCCGGTGAAGTAGTGGATCTTAATTCCTGAGTCACTCAGTTCAGCGAGTTTTCCTAACAATCGTACATATCCGCGGGGAACTACAGTTCGGTACTCAAACCAGAAATCAAATACATCGCCAAGCAGATATAATTCTTCAGCATCAGCTTTGATGCTATCAAGCCACTTTACGATCTTGTGTTCACGCTCAAGACTCTTCTCATACGTTGGAACGCCTAGATGGAAGTCTGATGCAAAATATATTTTTTTACCCGGTTTCACTGTTTGAATGTGGTGCGAATATACTTTAAAGGATTGAGATTTTGTAAATGCAATTCAAACCTTATCAGATCCGAAGTATTATAATTTCTCTGGTCAACAACGTATTTTATATCACGCGAATAAGCAAATGGAAGGTAGACGCTTAAAACATCTTTCATGACCGTTAATTCAACACCAAGTTCCCATGATATTCCGTAATTTTCATCTCCACCGATTTTATTTGCATCATTAAAGGTTCCGATATTTGCATAAAGACGGAAAGGAATCAGGCCAGGTAGAGTAGTAGAGGCATTCAAACCAACCATCCATTGATCAGCTTTTCTGTAAAATTGAGTTGGCGCTGTAAAGCCTGCTCCATTCCTGATAAACTGATGCGAAAAAAGTCCTGTTGTTTCAGTTCGACCTAAGAAGATATCATTATACAAATAATCTCCGGAACCGGCTGTGCCGCTAAGATTGTATCTGTAATCAACATCAGGTTTATTATTTACATCGTTAAGAGAAATATATCCGCCGAAAAATCGCGTAAAAATTCCTTTCCCCTTTTTACCGTATGAGTAAAATTGCTTTAACTCAACATAAGCTTTGAAAAAATCTTCATTGTATTCCGCAGCTATTCTCTGACTCCCGGCATCTAATTCATTTGAATTTATCCTTCGGTACTCTCCTTTGAGATAATTGTAATCAAACTCTTTTGGAGCATAAGTATATACATACCCGGGACCTTGTGGAATATTTTCTTCAGCTACATCTCTTCTTACAAAGACATTTCGGAGTTCAAATTCTTTAGTAATATTTTTCTGTGGGTGAGGTCTTTGAAATGAAAAAATTATTCTTGTATCGGACTTAGTAAAATTCAGGAAGTAAGTATTTTCTGCACCGGTCACTTGATTGAGTATCACATCTTTTTCGTAAGCGTAATGTCCGATCGTTTCCTGGATTGTTATTTTTTGAATCTGTTTATTTTTTCTGTAAATATGATATCTGAAGTCTGCTCCACCGGTCAGATCTTTTGTTCCGGCTGCATACATTGGCATTACTGCAAATTCAAATGGCTTTTCATGAAAAGTTACGTTATGTAAAACTATACCACCCATGACTGAATTGTAATTATTAAAACCTATAACAGGTGCATAAAACAATTGAGTTCTTTCCGGGTCTTCAACTGCTGTCAGAAACTTTAGACTTAACTTTTCTGATTTTTTAAACAGACCGCAACTCTTAATGGTATTATTTTTTCTGTCAAGTTCCGGAATGATCTTATTTGCATCAATTCGAAAAACATCGCCTGTACTGAATGGAACATCAATAATTTTTCTGCCGGAAAATCCTTCAACAAGAACTGAATTTTTTATTTCACCGTTTTGAATTGTGTTTATCCATATCGGACTTTCAACTTCACCTTGATTTGATAATGTAAGTGTTGCAGTGTCACTACGTGTTTTGACCGAGCAAATTGAATAGTCGATTGCTTTGTTTGACCGCATCAGATCGTCAAAGAACCATTTCAGATCTTTTCCCGTTTCTGTTTCAAATGTATTTTTCAGATCGCCCGGATCCGGATGTTTGAATTTCCAGTCTGTATAAAAGCGTTGCATTGATCTGTCAAAAGTTTCATCGCCAAGATATACTTTCAGATAATCGAAGCTTAATGTTGTTTTGTAGTAAACTATATTGCCATAATTAGATCTTGAAAAATTTTGCGCGTATTGGTCCGGTGCAACGTCGGTATGGCGTCTTATAGCAGATAAATACCTTTCGTATTGAATTTGTTTGTGATTTACTTTCTCAAGATTCAGGATCTTTCTGAATTTGCCATAAGTGTATACCGGCTCTTGTTGCTTTTCTTTGTCGTTTGCAAATTTTGTGTAAATATATCTGGTCTCGTAAAAGTTTGTAATTCCTTCATCCATCCAGGGATGTTTCCTTTCGTTGATTCCAAAAAGTCCATAGAACCAATTGTGAAATATTTCATGTGCTATCGTTACGTCAAGTTCAAATGCAGAACCATAATTTCCAATCGCTGTGATCATCGGATATTCCATTCCACTTCCTGATGCATCGGTAACATCCACAGCTGTAAAGGAGGAGTACGGATATTCGCCAACCCAATCTGACATATATTTTATAGAACTCGAAATATATTCAGGTGCTTTTTTCCAGAAAGCTGCTTCAGCATTTGTGAAGAAAGACCATGTAGTTATTTTTCGTTTACTGCCTGATAATTCCACTTCACCTTTAATAACATGCCAGCGTTTATCTGCAAACCATGCGAAGTCATGGATATTGTTTTGCTTATAGTGCAACGTCTTCATTTCTTTCGAAGAAACAGGAAAAGACATGTCTGTGGGAAAATCTGAAAGAGCCATTGTTTGCTTAGACTTTTCTTCAAGCCATGTATTTTCTGATTCACCATTAATCAGCTCGCCCGTTGCACCAACAACATAATTAGCCGGTAAAGTAATGGTGACATCGAACGATCCGAATTCGGAATAATATTCACCTTTATCAAGATAACTGAAGTAGTTCCAGCCGTTTTTGTCATACACAGCCGGTTTCGGATACCATTGTGTTATAAAATACGCCTGTTCATTATGTCCAAGCCTTGATAAAACAGCAGAAGGAATTTTTACTTTGAACGGAGTAGAAATTGTAATACTCGCACCGGGCAAAAGTGGTTCCGCTAATTTTATTTTGCAGATGTCAATTGTGTCCTGAAGCAACTGCCACTCAAGTTTTATTGTTCCGGTTTTGAAATCCAGTGAATCGATAGATCCAAGATCTTTTTCCTCTGCTTCAAGCATATATTCGGCTCCGACATTGTAAAGCTCCTTTGCAAGAGTTGTAGAAGTATTTTTGTATGCATTTGGATAAAGATGAAAATACAATTCCTGAAGCGGCACTGGTGAATTGTTGGTGTAAGTTATTTCCTCAAACCCACGTAATTCATGAGTAACATCATTTAGGGTGACTTGAATTTTATAATCAACTTTTTGCTGGAAATAATTGCTGGAGTGTAACTGATTGATGAAAAGAAATAAAAATAAATGAGTTAAAATTAATTTCATCTAATCAGAATATATTATTTACTTGAATTGATCGCCAGACTTACTTTGTCATACAGGTCATGACCTTTTATTCCTTTTGCTATGATCTTTCCTTCACGGTCAATCAGAATGTTGAATGGAATTGCCTGAACCTGGTATTGCTTAACGACAGGACTTTCCCAACGTAAAAGGTCGCTTACCTGGATCCATTTTATTTTATCACGAATGACAGCTTCATTCCAGGCTTCAATATTGTTGTCAAGTGAGATTCCATATATCTCAAAATCCTTTCCTTTTAATTTTTCATAAGCAGCAACAATATCGGGATTTTCAATTCTGCAAGGCGCACACCAGCTGGCCCAGAAATCGATCAACACAACTTTGCCTTTCAGTGAAGAAAGACTAACAGGTTTGCCTTCGAAATTATTTAAAGTAATTTCAGGCGCCATGCTTCCTGCAGGAAGTACATTCAATTCGCCAATTAGCGTTGTGAAATCTGCTACGTATTTATTTTTCGGATAGATTGAAATTAATTTTGCCTGTAATTCCTGCAAAAGACCAAGCTCTGATTGCTGGTTCACAAATTTTGTTGCAGAAAGTGAAACAATGGAATTCAGATTTTGCCGGATAAAGTTTTTTGCAAATTCTTCCATTGTCATTGCATAATATTCCTGAAGATAGGAGCCAATTGAATCGGCAACAACTGGATTTTGATTTCTGATCTCTACATATAATGTATTCAAAGAATCGCTTAGAGTTTTATCGTAGCTTCTCAAAATACGAAGCAAGTCCGAATCTTTAGAACCTTTTACCTTGTAACTTGCCTCAAGATTTTTTGCATCAGCATCAACCGTCACACTTTCGCCTGCTTTCAGTACAAGAAAAATAATGTTGACACTATCAGTCCGGAGAATATAATAATCAGTCTCACCGGCAGGATTTTTCAGAGTAAAGTTACCTCTCTTGTCAACCTTACTTGAATCCAGATTCTGATCTCCGGTTTCAGTGATCTGTTGTAAAAAAACATATTCACCATTGAAGTTATTTAATTTGCCCGAAATTGTTCCGTTCTTGTTACTGTTCGAACAACCAATAGCAAATACAATTATCGCACATAGGTGCAACTGTGTGAATATATTTTTCATATCCTGACTTTGAACTTTAATTTACTTATTTCCGATTGTCACAACCTTTGCACCACTGCTTTTCTGACCTTTTACAGAAACCGTATATACGCCTGCTGCGATATTGTCAAGAGCAACTTTGTTTACAGAATTTTTCTCTGCGATCTTTGTTGTTACAATTTTTCCGTTTGCATCGATAAGTGAAATGATTTGATCAGAGTCATTACCGGAAATAGATATGTTCAATTCGTTTATTGCGGGATTCGGGTACACAGTAAATCCTGCATCGGAACTAATTTCATTTATATTAGTTGGTAATCCTGAAACATCCAGAATAAATAATCCGAGTTGCATATCACTGGCTAAAATATTTCCACTTGGCAATTTTGTGTAAGCAGCCCAACATCCCTGATAAGCCGGTTGCGGATACGTTCCGGCCGCATTCTGTGGATGGGTATCGAAGTATCCTACTTCAACTGGTGTCTCTGGAATTGTAATATCATAAACATATAATCCGTCCTGATATGCTGCCATGTAAAGCAGATTGCCTTCTACATACGGATTGTGTGGAGTGCAACCCGGATTTGAATTCATTGTACTCAGAACTGTGGGGTTGCTGATATCACTTACGTCTACAATACTCCATGGCATACCATCAGGTACTTCATCGCACATATATAAGTACTGATGATCAGGAGAAAGCTCGCTGCTGTGATTGTATCTTTGTGTCGGAAAATTTGTTAATGAACCCAAATTGACAAATTGATTCAGCAATTCGTCAAATTTGAAAATATACAAGCCCTGATAACCACAGCTTGCATATACTGTATCATTGGAAACGAACATATCGTGAACATGATTCACTGATGGGAAGTCATCTGACAGACGTCTTATCAATGTCGGTAATTCCGGATTTGAAAGAGAATAGACATTCATACTTGAAAAACCACCCGGTCCGCCGGTAACTGATGCAACATAAAGTTTATTGCCTTCAATGAATAATGTATGTGCATTATTGAAAATAGAATCGCTGTCATAAAAAACATGTGCTGAGTCAGGCAATGTAGAAAGGTCAGCGATCTGTAAGCTGTTATTTCCACCATCATCACTGATTATGTAAAGATAATTTCCGAATGTTTTGTATTCATGCCAGATCGCATCCGTTTGACGATGTGGAATATAATCTGTTTGGATCGGATTCGTTGGATCAGTAACATCTAATATATATGTTCCCGCTGTCGATCCGATCACACCGTACTCATGAAGTGTAGTTGGATGTACCCATCCCCAGCAAGCCTGGTACCGGATTCCATATACAGGTTCAGCAGCAACAGTGGTGTCATCGAAATGTCCAAGTAAACCGATATTCTGAAATGTAAATTGTGCGTTTGATGCAAGACTGAACAGTAATGCAATTGTAAACAGAGGAATTTTTTTCATTTAATCTAAGGATGTAAGGATTTTATAATTATTGATTGTACGAAGATAACGATACTCGGCGAGAGTTTCAAATCGCTTGCAAAGTGCGATCTGAACTACAAATAACTTTTTCGATTTAATTCTTTTTAACATAGTCGTTGATCATTTTGTTGAATTTCTCTTCTTCCTGATGAATAAAAACTTCTATAGGAAGATAGAAAAAAGGAAGTTTCTGAATGGCAGGATCAATCTCCGGATCGCGTAAACGCATTGCATCTTTTTCAGTTGTTACTATGATCTTACTTTGATTAGCAATGTTATTAAATGTTTCAGTGATCTTCTCCAGATCCTTAGAATCAAATTCATGATGATCCGGAAAAATTAAAGTCTCCAGCTTATCTGTATGTCTGCGCAGATATTCAATCAATCCTGAAGGATTTGCAATTCCCGTAACCATCAGAATTGTGAATCGTTTTTCCATGTAATAACTTGCGCCCATGTGCATAGGGCTCTGCTGACCGAAAACTTTATTGAACTCACCATACTTCAGGTAAGAAAAAAACACTTGTTGATTTTCAGTTGGCTTAATTATTTCAAGAATATTTTTCTTTTCTATCGGAACAAGTATCGATGGCGACTTTGAAACAATGATTACATCCGCTCTGTTTCTCGATGAAAATTGTTCACGCAAATTTCCGGCAGGTAATAAATAATCTTCTTTGAAAATAAATTCATATTCAAGAAGCAGAATATTTAATCCCGGTTTGACAGAACGATGTTGAAAGGCATCATCCATCAATATCACTTGCGGTTTTTGAATGGAATGGATGAGGTTTTCTATAGCTTCGGTTCTTTTTTCAGCAACATTCACAGAAATTTCCGGGAACTTGGTGAAGTACTGCATTGGTTCGTCACCGATTTCCTTTGTATTGCAATTGCCTTTAGCGTGAATATAACCTTTAGTATTCCTGCCATAACCTCTGCTTATTGTAGCAACTTTATAGCTTTTTCTCAAAAGTCGGATGAGGTATTCGATATGAGGCGTCTTTCCTGTCCCACCGGTGGTCAGATTTCCGACTGCAATTATTGGCGTAGAATAGGCAGTTGATTTCAAAATGCCCTTGTCAAACATGAAATTACGCACTCTTATGATAAAACCATAGAGTGGCGAAAAGGGTAACAATAGCTTTCTCCAATTTTGCACAGCGGCAAATTACAAAAATTCGAATGATTGCAATTTTTTGTAGTATTGAGGATTGAAATAAAAAGCATGACTACAATTAAAGAAATTACCAATTACCTGGAAACCATTGCGCCATTAGCGTTTCAGGAGTCTTATGACAATTGCGGACTGATTGTTGGCGATCCGGCGATGGAAGTTACAGGGATTACAATCTGCCTGGATAGTACGGAAGAGGTAATTCTGGATGCAAAAAAGAATGGATGTAATCTGGTTATAGCGCATCATCCAATTGTTTTTTCAGGGCTTAAAAAGTTGAATGGGAAAAATTATATTGAAAGAACAGTCATTTCTGCTATAAAGAATGACGTTGCAATTTATGCAGCCCATACCAATATGGACAATATTATGGGCGGCGTAAATCAGATGATCGCTGATAAAATTGGTTTGAAAAATGTTAAGATTCTGGCTCCAAAACAAGAAATTTTGAAGAAATTAGTTGTTTTTGTTCCGGTTGAACATGCTGAAAAACTCAGGAGATCACTCTTTGAAGCCGGTGCCGGAACGATTGGAAATTATGATCAATGCAGTTTTAACCTCGAAGGAACCGGTACTTTTCGGCCCGGTCCGGAGGCAAGTCCTTTTGAAGGGAAAATAGGAGAAAGATCTGATGTCACAGAAGTTCGTATAGAGGTCATTTTTGAAGCTCAAAAGGAAAAGTCAATGATATCTGCCATAAGAAGTGCACATCCTTATGAAGAAGTTGCATTCGACATTTACGCATTAAGCAATGAATATCAAAACGTTGGAAGTGGAATCATAGGAGAACTTCCGCAAAGTATGGATGAAATGTCGTTTCTTAAACATGTAAAAACGACTATGAAAGCAGGAATTGTAAAATATACGGCACTAACCGGAAAGGCTGTAAACAGGGTTGCAATTTGCGGCGGGTCAGGAAGCTTCTTGTTAAATGATGCGTTATACGCTGATGCTCAAGTATTTATAACGTCAGATTACAAATATCATCAGTTTTTTGATGCAGAAGGAAAAATAGTAATTGCCGACATCGGGCATTTTGAAAGTGAACAGTACACAATGGACCTTTTTAAGTCGTTAATTCTGAAAAAATTTCTTAAATTTGCCGTCCGTTTAACGGAGGTTAAAACGAATCCGGTCAATTACCTTTAAAAGTAGTGATTAAATTCGAATCAAAATCCGTGAAGCAGGAAAATTTTTCAGAAGATGGACTTCTGAATTTGACAAACTAAAAACAATTATCACAACGTGAGCCTATCAAAAATAGCTAAAGCGAAGATCAAACAAAAAGAGCAGGTAGCATTCAAGCCTCGTAAAATTGAAAAGATCATCGATGTAAACCGTCTTGAAAAAAAGCTGGAAGAAATTATGGCATTGGATCATAATGAATTTTCAGTTGAGGAACGTTTGAAAGCTTTGTATGTGTTACAGGAAATTGATTCCAACATCGACAAGATCCGTACTATCCGTGGTGAATTACCAATGGAGGTTGCTGACTTAGAAGATGAAATCGTTGGATTGAACACTCGTATCTCAAACATTAACGAAGAGATTACAAATCTTACTGATCAGGTAAATAAGAAGAAACAATCTGCTAAAGATTCTAAGGAGCAGATCAAAAAATACGAAGCTCAGCAGGATAAAGTAAAAAATAACCGTGAGTTTGATTCATTGAATAAAGAGATCGAATTTCAGAATCTTGAAATTCAGTTATCAGAAAAACGTTCGAAGGAATTTGCAATTGAAGTTAGCAATAAGAATTTAATTCTAGAAGAAACTCAAAGTATCCTTAACGACCGTGAGTCAGTATTGAAGTTAAAGCAAACTGAATTGGCGAGTATCGTTGAAGAGACAAAGAAAGAAGAAGATCAGTTAGTGAAAATTGCGGCTAAAGCGCGTACAATCATCGATGAGCGTTTACTTGCGGCCTACACTCGTGTTCGCACAAATGCAAGAAACGGTCTGGGTGTTGTTGCTATCCAGCGTGATGCATGTGGTGGATGTTTCAACAAGATCCCGCCTCAGCGCCAATTGGATATTCGTCAGCATAAAAAAGTGATCGTTTGCGAACATTGCGGACGTATCCTTGTTGATCCAAAGATCGCTGATGAAGAAGCAGTAGTTGCTGAATAATTTTCACAATAAAATACAGAAAAAGGATTTCATTTTAATGAAGTCCTTTTTTTTTGAGTAATGTTTTTTACTTTGTGATGAATTCCACATTCAGGAATTGCAACGATAGATTTGTACAATTAAATTCATTACATAATGAGAGTGTGGATTATCCTGGTATTTTTAATTCTGGCATCAAAATTAAGTAGTGCTTACTATGAATTCGACGATAATCTAAAGTCCGCATATACTTCGATCATTTCTCTTGATTTCGAAAAGTCGAATTTGCTACTTATTCAGGAGAAAAAAGAAAAACCGGGAAATGATCTGGTCGTCCTTTATTCCAATTACATCGACTTTCTGAAAGCATTTATTTCAGAGGAAGAAATATATTTTAATTCTTTCAAAAAGAGATCCGGGGAAAACCTGAAGGTACTTGAAAAAAAAGAAGAGAATCTCACATCACCTTTTCACCAGTATGCAAAAGCGGAGATCCTTATTCAACAAGCATTGGTGAAAGTAAAATTCCGTGAATACGTTTCAGCTGCTACAGATATAAGAAAAGCGTATCGCCTGATTGAAAAAAATAAGATCTCGCATCCATCATTTCTTCTGAACAGTAAACTGTCAGGATTTCTGGATGTAGTCATTGGTGCAGTCCCACGTGAGTATCATTGGCTTGTTGAGATAGCAGGAATGGAAGGTTCCGTTGCGCAAGGTACCGGTGATCTGAAATCGCTTTTCAAGGCACTGGAAAAAACAGAGTATAGTTGCTACAGAGAAGAGTTGCTTTTTTATCTGAGTAATTTATATACAACTTTTAATTCTGGTGAAGGTGACCTGATAGAATGTATGCTCTATATCAGACCTTATTCTGAAAATAGCACACTGATGCGTTTTTGTACTGCAACAATACTTATGAAGCTTGGTCGTAATGACGATGCATATTCATTTCTCAAAGACCCTCAGAATTACATGCATGGATTTCCAATTGATTTCATGTACTACAAACTTGGCATGAGCAAACTCCGGATGCTCGACCTTTCCGCTTCAAGAGATTTCGAGGAATTTATCAAACGTTTCAAAGGCCAGAATTATCTTAAGTCTTCATATCAGAAACTTGCATGGATAGAATCACTGAATAATAATTCCCAGGGTTATTACAGCTATATGGCAAAGTGCAGAACGCTCGGAACAGCATTCATCGATGAAGACAAGGCAGCACAGAGTGAATCTGCTGAAGTGGAGATGGGTAACCGGATTTTATTGCGTTCAAGATTATTGTTTGATGGTGGTTACTATATTAAAGCGCAACAGGAACTTGCCGGTGTTTCTGTCGACAGCTTTCCAAAATATAAAGATCAGTTGGAAGTTACTTACCGGCTGGCAAGAATTTATCAGAAGACAGGGCAGGAGGAGAAAGCGATCGATCTTTATCAGAAGACTATTGACAATGGGTCAGCGGCAACTTTTTATTTTGCAGCCAACAGTGCATTGATGATGGGAATTTTATATGAAGAAAGAAAAGACCTTGATAAAGCAGAAAGTTATTTTAAAAAATGTTTATCAATGGAACGTCACCAATATCAAAACAGCATTGATCAAAAAGCGCAAGCGGGGTTGGATAGGATTAAGTTACTTCGTAATCCTGAATAGCCAGAGGGATTCAAAGTTCAAGGTTCAAAGTTCAAAGTTCAAAGTTGGCTTCGTAGTATGACTACGGAGCCAACTTTGAACTTTGAACTTTGAACTAAAATTTAAACCCACAAGTAATCACAAAATTATGTGTAGTCACATCATTCGTAACACCGGGTACGCTTTCTAAGGCCAGAGAATAGGGTTGAAAATATTGATTGCTTTGTGAATATAAATATCCAAGATCAAGGAAGAAGTTTTTCTCTTTCATTCCAATACCTGCAGAGTAACCGATTTTACTGTAATCACTTCCACTGAAAGTGTATGTCGACTTAATCGGTGATGTTGTATAGTTCACACCACCGCGAAAACTTAGGTTCAGATATTTCCATTCAGTGCCCACACGGAAAGTATGAGTCACATCGTATTTCGCCTGAACTAATTTATTTTCGTCGAAGAAACCATAATTTGTAGAATTGAAACGCGTAGAGCTATAGTCATTCATTTCATAATCGATACCAAGTATTCCCATATTTTCGAATATAAATCCGAAACTTCCGATTGCCTTAAATGGAGTTGTCATTTCATAATCGAAAGAACCATCTTCTGATTCTGCAGTATAGGTTTGTCCGTCTATGAATCTGCTGGTCATGAAATTTTTATAATCATCATGCATCGCATACCAGGTTGGAGTATGAATAGCCAGACCGAATCTGAAAAAATCTGCAGGGCGGTAGATCAAACCGAATTTAAAGTTTATGCCGGATCCTTCTGTCGTTAAGTTTTGTTTAAAGTCGTAACTTTTAAGTGAATCAATCACATTTGAATTAGTGATCTCTTCGTAAGTTGATTCTTCTGAATAACGGATAGAATTAATACCAAGTGTAGCACCTATATAAAGTTTGTTGTTGTAATTCCCGCCGAAAGTAAATACTGTTTCACCTTTCGAACCACGACCTTCCTTCGAATAACGTTGTGTCTGACCGTACTCTGTTATTGCCGGAGAGTATTGCGTTGTTGCAGTGTCGTTATCCGGGTTAATCAGATAAGTGTAATATGCAAGATATTCATAGAAACTATTCAGTGAACTATAATCCTGACTTCCTGCTGTTTCAGCAAAGTAATCAAGCATAGAGTTATCAGGGTTTTTTCCTTCAAAATTTACTCTCGTATGAAAGTTATCCTGGCGGTTATAACCAAAGCCAAAGTTCCAGCTTTTCCAGCCTTCGCTTCCTTCATCTTTTCTTAGTTTATTAGTAAGAACCAAACCGGCATTACCGAAATTAAAATTGAATTTATTTTCACTTGTTTGATTACCGAGAAAAGTTGATTTCGTATTGGCTGCATATATTGAAGGGGTGAAAGTAACTTCTGAACCTCTATAGATTCCTATCCCTGCTGGATTAGTCGATAGTCCTGAAAAATCTCCACCTAATGCACCGAAAGCACCTGACATCGAAGTATAACGTGCAGTTCCGGTGATAGAAGTTCCTGAATATCTGAATGCATCAGCATCAGTTTGCGCATTTGATTTAGTATGCGAAAATATAACTGCTGAAAGTATAATTATTGTCTGAAATATTTTTTTCATAATCTGATTCTTAAGCTTGAATAAAAAAAGCCCGCATGTAGTATAGTTCTCTCTCTTTTTCCATGCGGGCTGAACACTTTGGGATTAATAAATATTATTATCGTCTTTTATTGCCACCACTATTGTTGTTATTATTATTCCCACGTGATGGAGCAGGACTTGATGGAGCAGAATTTGAAGGTGATGAACGCTGAAAGTCATTTGATTTTTCCTGCTTGTACTGTTTAGGTTCATTACGAGGCTGGAAGATCGGTGTTCTTGACTCATTACGCGGAGTAGTGTTCATTTCCTGTTGAGGTTGTTTAATACTCTCACGTGATGGCTCCTGATTTGGCGTGAAGCTATTACGGGAATTATCTTTATTCTGGTCTGAATTGTTTTTTGGTTGAACATAATCAGGACGAGAATTGATATTATTATTTCTTGGATCACCATTTTGATTATTATTTTGAAAGTTATTCTGACGTGGATTAGTTTCCGGACGAGAATTATTATTCTGATTTTGCTGTATACTGTTCTGACGTGGATTAGACGGCTGAACATTATTCTGACGCGGTGTCGTTTGCTGATTGTATTGACGTGGCGGTGTAGTATTTTTTATTTCACCATTGTTATTACGTGGAGTAGTGGGCTGCGTTCCTGGACGAACATTCTGATTTTTACTGTCGTTGTTAGCAGGCTTTTCTCCGGTATTTGGTTTACTTAATCCACCGCGATCATTTGTGTTTTTAATGTCGTCATTCTTTGCAGGATTACTTAATGAACCACGGTCATCATTTTTTACATCACCTGAATTTCCGGGTTTGCTTAAGCTACCTCTGTCGTCAGAATTTTGAACACCTGGTTTAGATGGTCTTGTCTGAGCCGGATTGTTATCACGTGATGGAGTAGAAGTAGCATTATCGCCTTTTCCAATTTGTGGATTACTAAGTTCGCCTCTAGGTTGTGTAGTTTTTCCGGGACGATCAAGAGAAGTTCCACGAACATCCGGTTCTTTAGTTCCAGTTCTTGGAATTTTTCCCTGAGCTACTGCAGTTTCGAATTTCTGACCTATAGAACCAACTGCACGACCGGAACCACCACGAGGCGTATTTCCACCTACAGAACCACGTGGACCATAGTAATGACTATTGTCATCAAAAGAGTTGTAATAGTATGGGTTTGTATTTCCGGCATAGTAGCCATTCCAATAGCCATCATTATAACCATTGTAGTAGCCGTTGTTATATCCATGATGATAACCTCCATATCCACCACCATACCAACCGGAATTCCAGTATGGATTATATCCGTAGTAAGAAGAATATCCATAACCGAAACCTCCGCCATAGCAGAAAGGTTGTGAGTAATAGTAAGTTGGAGCCCACCAGTTATAACCAAGATATATACTTACGCCCCATGAATTTGGAGAATAGTCATACCAGTATGAATTTGTATAGAATGGATCGTAATATCCATAACCAACTGCGGGAGTGTAGTAACGACGGATTCGTGAAGAATATTCGTAATCGTAATAATCGTCGTAATAGTTATTGGTAACATAAGTGTTACCTTGTCCGTCAGTACTCTGTGTAGAATTCGAGTATTGATCTGAAGGAGCGCTATATTCATTCGATGAATTATAGCTATCATTAGAATTCTGATTTGAACCTTGGTTCTGATCAGTATTCTGGTTCGATTGATTATCCTGATTGTAATTACTGTTGTTGCTGCTATAATCATTAGCAGGGGCAGCAGGAGTTGCAGGATAAGTTTGCTGAGCCGGAGCCGGATTGTTTTTAGATGAATAATAAACATCATCCTGAGCTGTAGAACCTGCCTGATAAGTTGATGTACATGCAGAAGCCGATAAGATGATGGCAATTCCGATTAGTGATTTGAGATTTTTCATTTGGGGTTCCCCTTTCGCTCTTTAGACTATTATTATTAGAGTAATTTTAATGCAAATTTTAATTATTACTTTTGTTACCCACGATTTACAAACACCGTACCAAAAACTATATGAGTAAAGCACTTCCAACCCGAGCAGACAATTATTCCCAATGGTATCAAGACCTTGTAGTTAAAGCAGATCTGGCAGAAAATTCTGCTGTTCGGGGTTGTATGGTCATTAAGCCATATGGTTACGCTATCTGGGAAAAGATGCAGGCGATTCTGGATAAAATGTTCAAGGATACAGGCCATTCTAACGCATATTTCCCGCTTTTTATTCCAAAATCATTCTTTGCCAAGGAAGCTTCTCACGTTGATGGCTTTGCCAAAGAATGTGCCGTAGTTACCCATTATCGGTTAAAAAATGATGGAAAAGGCGGAATTATGGTCGATCCGGATGCCAAACTGGAGGAGGAGCTGATCGTCAGACCGACTTCCGAAACGATTATCTGGAATACTTATCGTGGCTGGATCGAATCGTACCGTGATTTACCTATTCTGGTTAATCAATGGGCAAATGTTGTCCGTTGGGAAATGAGAACGCGGTTGTTTTTAAGAACTACTGAATTTCTTTGGCAGGAAGGGCATACAGCTCATGCAACTGCTGAAGAAGCGGTGGAAGAAACTCGGAAAATGCTTGAAGTATACGCAGATTTTGCTGAGAACACCCTGGCAATACCTGTTTTGAAAGGAGTAAAAACAGCGAATGAAAGATTTGCAGGTGCACTCGATACATATTGTATAGAAGCAATGATGCAGGATGGAAAAGCACTGCAGGCCGGGACCTCGCATTTCCTTGGACAGAATTTTGCAAAAGCATTTGATGTGCAGTTTACAAATCGCGAAGGTAAAAAGGAATTTGTATGGGCAACTTCATGGGGTGTTTCTACCCGTTTGATGGGTGCTTTGATAATGGCGCATAGTGATGATGAAGGATTAGTACTTCCACCAAAACTGGCGCCGATTCAGGTTGTAATCGTTCCGATCTATAAAGGCGAAGAACAACTTAAACTGATCACAGAGAAAGTTGATAAGATCATTGCTGAATTAAAAGCAAAAAATATTTCTGTTAAATACGATGACAGAGATACACATAAGCCGGGTTGGAAATTTTCTGAATATGAATTGAAAGGAATTCCGGTTCGGATCGCAATTGGGCCGCGTGATCTTGAAAATGGAACTGCTGAAGTTGCCCGTCGTGATACGAAGGAAAAATCTGTAATGCAGATTACCGATCTTGCAATAAAGATCGAACATTTGCTTGAACAGATCCAGGATAATATATATCGTCGTGCTTCCGATTTCAGAGAAAGTCATACATACAAAGCGGATTCATACGATGAGTTCAAATCAAGACTGGATGATGGTGGATTCGTACTTGCACATTGGGATGGAACATCTGAAACAGAAGAAAAAATAAAGGAAGAGACGAAAGCAACGATCCGTTGTATTCCGATCGATAACAAACTGGAAGCCGGTAAGTGTATCTTTTCCGGAAATCCTTCGACGCAAAGAGTAGTCTTCGCAAGGTCTTACTAAAATATTGAAATGGCAGAAGGTAAGTATGATAAAATTGTTGAGTTACTGAAAAAAAAGGTAACACTGAAGCAAGAAGTTTATTCGAAGACAAGAGATGTATTTGAAGAACTTCGCACTATGCTTATGGAAATCAGCAGTGATCTTACTAATCGTGTCAAAAATTTTGGTGGCGATCTGACGGTCACATTCAAAGACGCCAGTGAGTTTGAAGTTGAATTCACTCTTGCAGATGAGACATTATTATTTGTTATGCACACCAATATTTTTACTTTCGACAGTACGCATGAAGTATGGAAGTCGCAGTATGTCCAGCAGAATAAGGATAATGCCTATTGCGGAAAAATATTTATATACAATTTTTTAAGTGATAGCTTTAAATATAACAGGACAAATGATGTAGGATATCTTGTCGGTAGAATTTTCATTAATAAAGACAAACATTTTTTTGTAGAAGGAAAAAAACAATTAAGCTACCTCTATAATGATTTCTCAACTTCGGTAATAGACTCAGAATGTCTGATGAAAATAATTGAATCAGCAATTCTATACAGTCTCGATTTTGATCCATTTACTCCGCCATTTGAACAACAGGGGCAGATCAGTGTAGGCGAAGTGATAAATGCAAATTTACAATCCAGGATCACGACAGGAAAACGGTTGGGATTTAAGTTTCAGTCGGATAGTAATTTTTGAATCTCTTTGCTATGCAATAGTAACGAAAGCCAAGTTTACCGACTAAAGTTTAATCTGAAATAAAAATTTAATATATTGTTTAACTTTTAAGAGGTTGAATTCTGAATTTAGTATAAACGATAAATTCATGACAAATTTCAGCTACAATTAATATCTATTTTTAAATTTGACCCTGAGTTTCAAATTCATTAAGTGAATAATTTATATGAATAACAAATTAAATTGTATGTGCAAATGACTGAATTTTTCAAAAAGAACTTCAAGTATATTTTCTTCGCTGGTCTTGTTTGTATTCCGCTCTTTAGTCATTTAGGTTCAGTGCCAATTCAATTGTGGGACGAGGCGCGTCTTAACTTGAATGCATATGAAATGCATCTTAAAAAAGATTTTATAGTCACATATTATGGTGGCGAACCGGATCTCTGGAATACAAAGCCGCCATTTTTAATTTGGTGTCAGGCGTTATTAATGGATGTTGTGGGACCCAATGAACTTGCAATGAGATTGCCATCAGCCTTTGCAGCTTTACTTACCTGCATAGCACTGCTGATCTTTTCGATACGATACCTGAAAAACTTCTGGATAGGTTTTATTGCGGCCATTATTTTAGTTACTGCTCCGGGATATGTCTCATACCACGGAACCAGAACCGGAGATTATGATGCAATGCTGACTTTATTCACAACACTTTCTTGTCTCTTCTATTTTGCCTACTCAGAGACTAGGAAGAATAAATATTTGTATTATTTCTTTCTGAGTTTGGCATTTGGTGTTCTTACGAAATCTGTAGCAGCACTTTTCTTTGCACCTGCAATCGTAATTTTCGCCTTGATGCAGAAACAGGTTGTGCAGCTACTGAGGAACAAACATTTTTATTTCGGTTTAGGGATGTTTTTGTTTTTAACGATTGGTTATTATTTGATTCGTGAAATGGCAGCTCCAGGATATCTGAGCGCCGTTTTTATGAATGAGTTGGGTGGTCGGTTTTTGACTGTTATTGAAAACCATAAGGAAGATGGATGGTATTTTTATGATAATTTTATCAGAGGTCGCTTTTCACCTTGGTATTTGCTTTTGCCTTTAGGTTTTCTGACAGGTTTCTGGAGTACAGATGAGAAAATACAAAGAGTTACGAAGTATTTTGGAATATTAACTGTTATTTACTTTGTTGTGATCACATTTTCCAAAACAAAACTCGAATGGTATGACTTGCCATTGTATCCGATGATTTCTTTTATAACAGCATTGTTTGTACACTGGATTTTTGAGCTCTTAGGCAAAATGGAAGTGGTCAATAAATCTATACGGTATAATTTTTTACCATTTGCTTTTCTTTTTCTTATTCTGTTAAATCCATACCGGGCTATACTTGACAAAGTATATCTTCCCAAATTTGAAAAAGGCTCCAGTGAAGAAAATTTCTATGAACTTGGTTATTATATCCGTGATGCACTCAGAGGAAAACATGATTTGAAAAATTATGAAATTCTTCAGGAAGATCTGAACACTCATTTGCGAGTGTATGTTGAAATTATGAATTCAAATGGACAAAATATTAAATTCATTCAGAGCAAAGAAATACTTGCGAACACATTAGTAGTGGTTCAGAATCAAAGGTTGAAAGATTACTTAAGAAATAATTTTAACATAGAGGAATTAGAAGCAACGGGCAGAGTTGTAAAATATAAAGTTAATGAAGCGATTAGCAATAAGAATTGAGTCAGACTGAGTGGAGGAACTAATTATGCAATTTGAAAACTTAAAAAATTTATATTTTAATCTGTTGCAATTAACTTGATCTCATAATCGCTTACGGTAATGATCCGGTCTTTATATAAGCCGCCAATCGTTCTTTTGAAATTCTTTTTACTCATCTTTAGTTTGCTGTAAATAGATTCAGCCGGACTTTTATCTCCCAGATCAAGAATTCCATTATTGATCTTCAGCTGATGAAGTATGACCAGTTTGTGATCTTCAATATGATGATAACCTATAGGCTGCAGACTAACATCGATCTTTCCATCGAAACGAATGTTTTTAATATAAGCCCGGCTTATATCACCCGGTCTGACATCTCCGAAAATTTCATTCTTGAAAATCAGTCCTTCAAATTTATTTTCTATAATTACTTTAAAGCCCAGATCGGTTTGTTCAGCTACTAAGATCTGAACTTCATCATCAACTTCAAGGTCATGATCTTTTTCAATATACTGACCCCATTTTGTCGTTGCAGTGATCCGTTCGGAATGGTCATCAATAAATAAATGCACTAAATATTGTTTGCCGATCTCCATGTCTACTCGTTGTTCAGCATAGGGAACAAAAACATCTTTTGCAATTCCCCAATCCATAAAAGCTCCATGTGAATTGACATCTTTTACAGTCATAAACACAAAATCACCGACGCACGCAAACGGCTGAAGTGTAGTGGCAATAGGCCTGTTATCATTGTCCAGATACACAAAGACATTGATCTGGTCATCAACTTTTGGGTTGCCCTTTACATATTTTTTTGGCAATAGCACATCCGTTTCTCCATCCGTCAGATAAAGACCTATCATTGCCATGCTTTTAACCGTTAAATCGTTGTACTTGCCAATTTCCATTTTACTTATTTGAGCGGCAAAGGTAGTCTTTTCAGTCTATTTATTCCCCGCAGTCAGGCAAACTCAATAATCCCTAATAAGTATATGGATGTTTGAATTGACAGGCCCGTTAGGGCCTTACTTTTGGTAATATACAGACTACACGGGAAGGTCAAGCACCTTTAGGGGCGAACTCTTTAAAAACAATGCATGTGTCCATTAATTCAAATGCGTAAAAGTTCCAATCTATAGTGATTGCATTCGGCTTATTTCTGATGTACAATTTTGTTTTCCTTGTCGAAAAAAGCTGTGTGTTTATGGAGTTCGCCCCTAAAGGGGCTCAACACTCTTGTATGGTTCAAAAGTTACCAAAAGTATGGCCCTAACGGGCCGGACAATCTTTAAAACTAACAACGAATAATTCATTCGCTTTAACCAAGTGAAACCTGAAATCAAAGAAAACTGCAAAAATATCCCTACTTTCGCGCCCTAAAGTCAGTACACTATGGAGTTGGAAAAGGAAATATCCAAACGCAGGACATTTGCAATTATATCTCACCCCGATGCCGGGAAAACCACTTTAACTGAAAAATTATTGCTTTTTGGAGGTGCGATCAATACGGCAGGGGCTGTAAAGAGCAATAAAATCCGTAAGACAGCGACTTCGGATTTTATGGAGATAGAAAAGCAAAGAGGGATTTCTGTTGCAACTTCCGTGATGGGATTTGATTATGCAGGAAAGCGGGTGAACATTCTTGATACTCCCGGTCACAAGGATTTCGCGGAGGATACATACAGAACTTTGACAGCAGTCGATTCAGTTATACTTGTAGTTGATTGTATAAAAGGAGTAGAGGAGCAGACAGAAAAACTGATGGCAGTTTGTCGGATGCGCAGTACACCGGTGATCATTTTTATAAACAAAATGGATCGTGAAGGAAAAGATCCGTTTGATCTGCTTGATGAACTGCAGGATAAATTAAAGATTCACGTCCGTCCATTGACATGGCCAATCAGTCAGGGTGAATCATTTCAGGGAGTTTACAATTTGTATAAACGTGAACTGAATTTGTTTGAGCCAAACAAGACTGGAATTTCTGAAAACAAAGCTAAGATCGTTGAACTGGAAGACGACTCTCTTGAAAAGTTTGTTGCAAAAAAGTATGTAGATAAATTACGTGAGGATGTTCATCTTGTTGAAGGTGTATTTGAACCATTCAATCAGGAACTTTATCGCGATGGACTGATAGCTCCGGTTTTTTTCGGAAGTGCTGTAAATAATTTTGGTGTATTGGAATTGCTTGAAACTTTTTTGGAGATAGCGCCACAGCCATCAGCCCGTGAAGCAGAAGAGAGAATTGTTCACTCAGAAGAGAATAAGTTTTCAGGATTTGTGTTCAAGATCCATGCAAACCTTGATCCGAATCATCGCGACAGAATTGCTTTCTTAAGAATCTGTTCAGGACGATTTGAAAGAAATAAATTTTTCTTCCATACGCGTCTGGATAAAAAAGTCCGCTTTACGAATCCAACGAGTTTCATGGCAAATGAAAAGACATTGATTGAGGAGGCATATCCCGGTGATGTAATAGGATTGTATGACAACGGAATTTTCAAGATCGGAGATACACTTTCAGAAGGGGAAATGTTGCATTATAAAGGCATCCCAAGTTTCTCACCTGAGATCTTTAAGGAAGTAGAAAATCGTGATCCATTCAAAGCAAAGCAACTTGAAAAAGGAATCCAGCAGTTAACAGAGGAAGGAGTAGCGCAGTTGTTTACACAACAGCCCGGTAACCGGAAAATAATTGGTACTGTTGGAGAACTTCAATTTGACGTGATCAAATTCCGTCTCGAACATGAGTATGGTGCAAAATGTGAATTCAGGTCACTTAGTTTTTCAAAAGCATATTGGATTACCGGTGATACTGAAGCGCAGTTGAATCATTTTATCAGCAGTCGTAATTCCGCAATTGCTTACGACAAAGAAGAAAACCCTGTTTACCTTTCAGAAAACGAATGGATGCTGAAGATGATCAAAAACAGTTTTAATGCCATCCACTTCCACACCACATCTGAATTCAGGAATCGGAAGTCGGAAGTTATTTTGTAGTTTTTTTTAAATCCGGTATTCGTTATGAGTTATTCATTTTTTTGTGTTGTGTAAACAGCCCTACAATAGTTTGTGCCAAAAGTAAGAGGATAATAAGTCTGAGAGGAATTGTATACTTTGCCTGAAGTGAAAAGAACAAGTGTAATACTCCGAAATAAATTATCAGGATTATCACGGTTTGTGAATGTACCCAGGAAAGTTTTTTTCTGTAGAACGCAAGTGGAATTAAGATCAAAGAAGCTAAGAAGAATATGATCGTTATAATGCGAAAATAATTTGCAGGAAATATTTTATTAAGTTCTGAGCTTTTCAGATCGGTAAGTTGCATTTCATTGAGCCATAATCTGAGCATAGTACTTGCTTTCGATTTTAATGTGTTTGCCGGCTCTTCTCTTAATTGATTTAATGTTTGTTGTTTGAGAAGCTTTTCTTTAGCTAAAGTATATTTTGCATTATAAGTCTTTTGGAATCCGTTATAGGTATTCATCTCGGCAAGATTGATTTTATCATCATCCGATAAATACTGCGCACAGGCCGAGTCAATATAATCTGATTCTTTGCTATGATCAATGATGTTGTTTTGTGCCTGATTAAGTGAGGAGAATAATGAGATCTTATCGCCACCGGCACTTTCAATTGGTGTAAGACTGATCACATCGTGATTTTTCAGATTCCATATTGCATAAGGCAAAATTGTAAGTAGATAAATTATGACCATGGAAAGAGCAAGTCCAAAAGAAAGTTTATTTCTTTTTGTCGCAATCGATATGGCAAAAAGTATCAGTGGGAAAAATAAAAAAACCGGGCCTACCAGAAAGATAACTCCGCTTAGTAGCCCCATAAAGGTTATTTTCCATTCCGGCTTTATAGGCTTCGAGTCAATAAAAATATACAATGTCAGCAGGAAAGTCATCAAAGCTTCCGGTTGAATTGCAACAGTAAAAATTGCAAGTTGTACATATGGAAGCAAGAGTAAAAGAAAAATATTTCTGAGCTTGTAGCTGCTGTCGTAATTTGAAGCGACATTCAGGATCATTAAAACTGATAATCCATACATCACGAATTGAATAGCTTTAATAAAGTAGATACTGCTGGAAATCTTTTCTATTAAAAAAAGAAAAACAGGATATCCCGGTGTTCTGATGGTATCCGGAATGTAGTTTGGCAGAAACCACCATTGTGAGAAACGACCATACTCTAATCCCTGGGCATAACTAAGATAATGTTTCTCTTCACCACTCGTCAGATCACGAAAAAAGTAGAATAACAAACAGGAAAGTATTCCATTCAGAAGTAATAGATTTTTATAAGTAGATCTTGAATTAATAATTTGGGAGAGGAAGTTCATCATATCTTGTTTCGACTTACGAATGAATGTTAACGTATTCCGAATTACGCAATGAAAAAGTACTTAATTTAAGCGCACCTAAGTAAGCATTTTGGTCAGTTGTGTTTTAAGTAGGGTGAAGACTGACTTTGGTGGGATTAATTTTTCTTGCAAATCATGAAATTAAGAGCCTGTCATCACCTGCATGTGAATGTGGTATTTTTAAATCATCAGATATTGTGATAATTAAAGTTTACTTTGAAGGATTATTAAGCCGATCTTAAAATGAAAACAAAGCTGCATTTTTTAATTATAGTATGTCTGATGAAAATTTCCGCTGTAGAAGCGCAGCATTTCCAACATTCTCTTGGCGGTGTTTTTGAAGACGGCGTTTATAAAATGATCAATGGATTGGATGGTGGCTATATACTAGCCGGATATACTTCCAGTTTTGGAAACTCTCCCGGAAATAATGTTGATGGATATGTTGTAAAAACAGATGACAATGGAAATATTGAATGGGCCAAAACATACGGGACAATTGATGCAGATCAGATTTATTGGATTGAAGCAGGTTCTGATTCATCGTATCTGTTTTGTGGTCAAACGGTGGATATGATCACAGGAAATTCGCTGCTGAATATTGCAAAAATTTCGCTTACCGGAAATCTTATCTGGCAAAAGAATTATAAAGTTGGAAATTATGAATCGGGTTCTTGTATTTCTATGACTGACGATGGTGGATTTATTCTTGGCGGCCAGTGTGATATCAGTTCAGATGAACAATTACTTTTATTGAAAGCTGACAGTCTTGGAAACGTGACTTGGAAAAAATATTTTGGTGGCCCTGATATTGAAAATGCTGATGAGATCTTACCACTCGTTGATGGCGGATTTCTTATTGTCGGAACTTCCAGATATGGTTTCTATTCAAATACTTTATTTCTCATCAGAACTGATAGTATAGGAAATCAACTTTGGGCAAAAACATATAATACGGCTCCTGCATTAAGAAAGATTTATCCGGGTAAAATGTATGCATTGGATGCAGGTGGATTTATTTTTGCCGGAACAACTACAGGCTCCGGTCAGCCGTTGTCTGATGTATTATTAATGCGACTGGATGATTCCGGAAATATTCAGTGGCAAAAGATCTATGTTACAGCAGAACAAGACCGGGCAGAAGATATGTTGATCGATGAAGATGGTAATTATCTGATCTGTGGTGAAACTGCAATTTTATCTTCCGGAGGATTTTCCGATGCATTAATTATGAAGATCGATTCGTCCGGGAATTACTTAAATTCTTTCATTGTAGGTATACCAACAGAAGTTGAAACTGCTGTAAATATATTGTTAAATACGCAGCAGGAAATAATAATTGCCGGTGCGATATATGGACAAGGAGTAGGTGAGAGTGATATCTTTTTGTCAAGGATGAGTAAAAATTATGATTCTCTGATGTGCAATTCTTCTCCCATTAACTTCATAGAAGACTCAGTAGCAATAGTCGCAGGTGGATACAATGGAAAGTGGACTCCGGTAGTTTTTGAATCAGTAGGGGTTTTAGCAGAGGATTTAGGAGGAATTGCTATGGAAGTTTGTAATTTAAATACGATCACTGAAGCGAATACAGGACAGGCAATTGCATATCCAAATCCTGCTGATAATTTGCTCGGAATAATTATCAATGATCATGTTGGTGAAATAGTTTCATTTAAAATTTACAACGTAGTTGGGGAAATGGTAAGATGCGGAAAGTTGCAGCTTTCATCTACCGGAAATTCACTCAATATCTCTGATCTGAGTTCCGGATGGTATAATTTAACACTTGAATTTAAGACAAAAATTGAAGCTGCAAGATTCATTAAAAACTAGGAAAATTTTGAAAAAAAGAAATTATTGACACAAATCATGCGTCCGTGAATCGGTAAATTTAGAATGCATTAAAGTAATTTAGGAGTATTCCTGAAGAAATGCTTCTTTAAATGAAAAATGAATCTTTTTCTTACAGTTAAAATAAATCTTATTTTTTGAATATTTTGTGCAGGTTCCGGAATTTAATTGGAAAAATTTAATTTTTACAACTTTCTGTTCACGCTTTTCTTTCAAGTTATATAAATAATTCTGAATTCTTACGAATTCGTGTTTTCGTAGGTTGAATTATAACTCTTTACCTGCTAAATGCTATAAATTGATTGAGTAAAATACTCTCGAAAATCAATTGAATAGATTAAAAAAAAATGATGAGATGTAAATAAAAAGTATTTGCTGAAGCATGACGTCTTAAGATTGCTATCCACTGATCTTATGAAAAAACTTCATGGTTCTGCTTGAATGGATCAACTCACACGATTACACAACTACCACACTATCCGGTTAAATGCATCGAATTAAATTCAAATATATTTACGATTACCTTTTCTTGCCTAAGATACGTCCTGTCGCTTTCGTGATAAGATGTTTTCTTATGTTATTTCTATTTTCATTTTTGACTTCACAATTAAAAGCAGCGAACGGAGATTACAGAAGTATTGCATCGTCTCCATGGACTACCAGTACGACATGGCAAGCAGATTACGGTGCAGGTTTTGTTGCAGCTACTGCCGGCGATTATCCCGGTAAGAATCCCGGAACCGGAACAGTAACAATCAGAAACAATAATATTGTCAGTCTGGATAATTCAATTCCAAATGCTATCAGCGCATTGACAATAACCGGAACAGCGAACAATACAGGACTTGTATTCGATGGATTGGGTGCATGGACATTGAATGTTACAAATGCTACCACTCTCACCGGACCTACCTCGAATAATATCAATAGCTATTTAACAGTTGTACTCGGATCCTTTTCAACCGGAAGTGTTGCTATGACGAATTCGGGAACAGCATCGAGAGATTCATATCTATCAATCGTATCAGGTACTGTAACGGTTACAGGAAATATTGCAATGCCAGGTGCAAACACTCTGAACTATCTTTTATTTCCTGCCGGAAGTACAGGAACTTTATTTATTGCAGGCGCATTTACAGGTACAGGTAGTATCACAAGTGCTGTAGGTGGTGGTGGTGCTGCGCCAACTGCAGGGACAGTCAATTATAATAGTGGCGGAAATCAGAATATAGGAAATTATTCATACTACCATCTTGCCACTTCAGGCGGAGGAATAAAAACATTGCCTGCAGCTGCAATTACAATTGGAGCAACATTAGATATTAACTCTTCTACATTAGCATTTGATGCAGCAGCCGCAAGAGTTGTAACTGTAACAGGAAGTTTGGCAGGAAGTGGAACGATCGACATGAGTTCCGGTTCACAGACACATACATTAAATCTTAACGGTGCAACCAATTCAATAGGAGCTCTTGTTACTGCTGCAGTGGCTAGTACAATTTCATATAATCTTGCAGGTACACAAACAGTTTTTGGAAGTTCAGCTTACAGAAATCTGACGTTGTCGGGCGCAGGTATTAAAACACTGCAAAGCGATGCAACAATCGGAGGAAATTTAAGTGTAGCAGCCGGTTCAACTTTTAATCTGGGAACAACTGCAACAACAGTTAGTGTTTCCGGTACAGGTACATTCAATGGTACAATGAATTTCGGTACGACTGATAAGGTTGTAACAATAAATGGGAATGTGGGAGTTGGAGCAGCCGGAGCAATTGATATGAGTGGAGCTGCAACGAATGAACTCCATTTGAGAGGCGCAACGAATACATTTGCAGCAGGGTTTACTTTCACTCCCGGAAATTCCGCGCAAACTGTTTTTTATGATGCTGATGGCGCTCAAACAATTATGCAGCTCACATATAATTATCTGACAATTGGAAATTACAATGGAGCAACAGTAACAGCAAGAACGAAAACGCTTGCAGGGACCACAGTAGTAAATAAAGACCTTACAATTGTGGGAGTGGGAGCAACGCCTAGAGTAACTTTACAATTAAGTACATTCAATTTAACAACAAATGGAGTTGTCAATATTAATGACTATGGAATTTTAGATGATAACAGTACCACGGGAACAAATACTTTTGTTGGATTAGTATCTGTTAATACCAATGGATCATGGACAACTTCTGTTGCGGGTAACTCCTATACGATGAATGGTGGACTTACTTTTAATGGTTTAACATTTACTCCTAATACCTCTACATACAATTTTACTGTGAATGATCAGAGTATAAGTGGTGCAAATGCATTTACACTATATAGAGTAGTATGTGGAACCAGTGGAAAAACGGTTACAAATAATTCGACCAATGCAGTTACAGGATTAACGGTTTCAAATCTTATTTCAGGTGTAGGGAATTTTACCAACGCAGGTTTGATGAATTTAACTGTTACAGGAAATCCATTTACGATAACAGGTACAATAGACTTTGCAACAAACCCGAATACAGTAAATTATTCCGGAGCAGGAGTTGCGCAAACCATAGCAGGAGTTGCGCCAAGTACAACTCTGGATTTCTATAACCTAACAATTAGTGGAGCACGTGCAGCAACCAATGTTACATTATGGAATGGTGGAACAATCGGTGTTTCAAACGTACTTTCAATTGCAGCAACTTTCACCTCAGGAAATTATGTTGCAGCGGCTAATACAATAAATTTCAATGGAACAATTCAGGATATTCCTGCACTTACCTCAACAGTAACCGTTGCATATAATAATCTGACGATTTCCGGTGGCGGAATTAAATCATTGATAAATAATGTTACCGTAGCAGGTATTTTAAATCTGAACTCCGGTATTGTTGAACTGGGAAATTTTAATTTAACAATTTCCAGCAATGCGGTGGGTGCGATTACAGGTTCGTTTGATGCTACTCATATGATCTCCACCAATGGTACCGGTTATCTGATTAAAAATGCAGCAAGTGCACAAACATTAAATCCGGTTGGATCGAATCCTGTTTATTCACCAATGACACTTTCTTCTATTGCACCGGCAACAGGTACATATAGTATACGAGCTGTACCTTCAGCATTGAATCCTGTTTACATTAATAAGTATTGGGATTTGATAACAAGTCTCGGTGGTAAAACCATTACGGCAACTTTTCAATATGATGTTACGGAATTAAATGGCGCAGCAAATAATATCGTCTATTTGCCTAACCCTCCGGGAACTATTGTACAAAGTCCGCCTACAACAGGTGTTGTTTCTTACGGTGCGAATTCATTTACCATAACAGGTAATTCTGCATTCACCAGTGGATATTGGTCTATGGGTGGAAATAGAACATACTATTCATATATGACTGGTGACTGGAATACTGTATCGACATGGACATCAGATCCGAGTGGAACATTGCAGATTGGTAGTACCGTTCCGGGGTATAATGATAATGTTGTAATTCTTACAGGTCGTACAGTTTCGTTACCTGCAAATATTTCAACCCAAAATTTAAACATCACAATTAATGCCGGTGCAACACTGGATCTTTCAACATATAGCTTTACATCCGGAATTACATCCTTAGCAGGTCAGGGAACGTTGCGATTAGCTTCCGTTAATTTCCCTGTTGCTGCATCGAATACATTTGTTGCATTGAACGGAGGAACAACAGAGTATTATAATTCTTCTGATTTTACATTACCTGCATTGCAGACGACATACAACAATCTAACAATTAATGCGGCAGGTGTCATTGCAACTCAGTTGAGTAATCTGACTTTAAATGGAAATTTATATATCAGAAATGGAGCATTAAGTATTAATAATGATGTAGCAACAACAAAACTTAATCTGACTGTTAATGGAAATGTTACAGTAGATGCAGGTGCATCAATTGCAGTAGGAAAAGGAATTACTAACCCTGCTATTGGCGCAGTATCAGTTGGTGGCGCAGCACCATTCATTAATTACTATACATATTTTCATACAGTCATTCTAAAAGGTGATCTGGTGAATTATGGTACAGTAAGGTTTACCAATCTGACGTACCCGATTTATAATGCATTTCCACCCACTGCAGCAGGACCAACAACAGGTGCGGCTTCAGTTTATTTTCAAGGTGCAACAAGTAATATAATGACTTGTGCCGGCACAACAGATTTTTACAATCTGATACTTGATAAAGGAACGGATCAGACATATTCACTTACCATCAGTGCGCAAACATATTCAAATTTCAGATTGTTTGGTGCAAACACCCTGACAACAGAAGCTGCCGTTACTGCAAATCCGAATGTCAGAAAATCATTATGGATCAGAACCGGTACTTTAATATTACAGGGACAAACATCAATTCCTTCACTAACAGAAGGAGCAACTGCAGGGCCACCGAATTCAGATTATTATATTCCATCTAACGGTGCATTAATACTCGATGGTCCGGAAACATTTGTGCTTTCTACTGCTGATGATTACCGTGAGATCAATGTTGCCTATGGAGTTTCTGCACCTGGCAATGCTGCGATTGGAGTAACTTCAGGTGGTTATAGTTCAGTCGGTATTTTCGGAAAGTTGCAAGTCAATGATGGATATTTGTCGACGCGGGAATCCGGTGGATTAATAACTTCCAGCGTAGCTTCAGGATCATTTGTGATCAACGGCGGTATAATAGATTCAAAACAATTTTTATCTTCAACAGGTTCTGCTTCTTTTTCACAATCGGGCGGTACATTTATTTTACGTGGAAGATTTCAGAGAACTCCGGTGAGTTATACATCAATGAGTGATCTTACAGATACCACTATTTCTTCATTGAATACGAGTCGTGTTTTAAACGGAATAAGTACAGGATTTGGCAGTTTCAATCTTGAACAGACAACAAATATATTCACCATGACCGGTGGTACCATTCGTATTTTTGACGTTTGTGATGTTGCGACAGGTGAAGCTTTTGATGTAAAATCTTCTGCAGCAAATATCAGTGTTTCAGATGGAACATTAGAATTGATTCCGACATCAGGGACAGTTCTCGCAGATGTTACAAACTATAATGTTACTACTACTGCTTCACTTGGAAATGTATTAATTGATCGCATCAGTGGAACAGCGGCAGTACGATTAACCACTGCATATCCGCTGGTTGTATTGAATGACCTGACAATAAATTCCGGGGACTTTAATGCAAATGCACAGAATGTTTCAATCGGTGGCGATTATTTTATTGCTTCCGGTACAACTTATACAACCGGAGCGAATACAACGATCTTCAATGGCTCAGGAGCACAAACGTTCACAGTAAATCTTGGCGGAGCATTATCATTAAATAATCTCACGATAACTAAATCTGCCGGTGATGTTTTAAGTATGTCCGGAACGCAAAGTGCAATTAATGTTTCAGGAGTTTTTAATCTGACAACCGGTACATTCAATGACAATGGTGATATAATTACTATTGCGGGAAATGTTTACAATTCAGGTTTGCATACAGGAACAGGAAAAATCTCATTAACTACTGCAGCAACGACACAAACGATTGATGGAGGAGGGGTATTCAGTAATCTTGAACTGAACAATACAAATGCATCTGTTGCACCGGTATCCTTATTATCAAATATAACAGTAGAAGGAGTATTAAATCTTCTTGCAAATAAGATATTCAATATTGCATCTTACAATCTTGCCATTTCTTCTGGCGGTTCCATTATTGCAGGTTCAGGATTTTCAAATACGTGTTATATTCATTCGAATGGACAGTCAGGAGATGGTGGTATTACGAAAGTCTATACTTCAAATACTCCTTTTACTTTTCCTGCAGGATGTTTCTCAACAAACAGACCAGCTGCATACGCATATACTCCGGCGCAGATAGGCTTTAGTTCTAGTCCTTCTTCTTATGGTTCAATTACAATTGTTCCTGTAGGTTATGAATATCCTGCAACTACAGTAAAAAATCAGAGTCTTACATTTTTCTGGAGAGTTCGTTCAACAGGATTTACCGGCTATGCAGGAAAGGTGACGCATTCATTTATCTATTCACCATTAGATGTGAATGGAATCGTTGGAAATTATCTTCCCAGTTTGTTTGATGTATCAAACAATACGTGGAACAATGGAGATTTTGCAAATATAAATACAGGCACACAAACGATCACTGACTGGACTTCACCTGCAAACAGTACAAACTTTTTAGACGACGATTATACGGCTGGTGATAATACCACATCAGGTGGAGCTTTCGGAACACCTCTTATATTTTATAGTATAGCCGGAACATCCGGAGCGTATGCAACCTGGAGTGCGAATACAACATGGTCGTATTCATCCGGTGGTGCAGCAGTTCCTGCGGGAGCAGTTGCCGGTGTAAATTATCCGGGGCCAAGTAGTATAGTAATTATTGAGAACAATCATTTTGTCAGAATAACTGCAACTGCAAATTGTGCTAACCTGACGATCAAAACCGGAAGTGCATTAGATGTACAGACATTTACTCTAAGTAATTTCAGCATGGTACTTTCCGATGCAGGAGGTAATGGTACTGTAAGAGTTGCTGCATTGAATCCGAGTGGTTCAACATATACTTTCCCTGCAGGCGATTTCAGTAGTTTTGATATTGGACTTGGTACAACAGAATTATATACAACGAATGCGGCGGCAGGAACGACTTACTGGTTGCCACAGACTAAAACAACTTATGGTAATTTAATTTTAGCTCCGCTAGGTGGTTCAAATATCATCTTTGGTAATTTGAGTATTACAATTTATGGAACTCTTACAGCGCAAGGTCAGAATGCAGACTCCTGGTTCTTGCCGACCTGGAATGGTGCTTATCCGACTGCACCTACAGCTGTAATAGCAAAAACAATTACCATCAGAGGTGATATGGATATTCAGGGTGGTGGATTCCGGATTTTATATGAATGCTGCCCATCCATTGCAGAATGTTATTGTAGATGGTGATGTGTTCGTCAGAAATTCTAATGGAGCAATTGATGACTGGGGAAATGGGAACGGTCTTAAGTCAATGTCAATCGGCGGAAGTCTTATCAATAATACAAATGGTATAATCAATGCTCCCGCAAGTACTGTGAGCAGATGTAATTTTACAAATATCCCGCTGACATTCTTCAGCACTACAAATGCTACGATTTCAAATACTGCTAACACACCAACTACTACGTTTGGACAAGTAGTAATTAATAAAGGAACATCGCAGGCTACAACATTAACCTGCGATATTGGCGGTACTCTGAATACACTTACCAATAACTGGTTGACTTTGCAAAATGGAACATTCATTTATGCACGGACAAATCCTGCCGTTGGACAAAATTTTACGATCTCTACAGGATCTTTTACAATTCCTGCAACAGCCGGATTGACTGTGAACATGCCTTCCAATTCAAATACCGTAAGAGTTTTAATTGGTAACGCTACTGCTGATGCAAGTGATCTTTTATTGTATGGCGCTTTAAATGTTGTAAGTGGGGAAGTTTATGTGGGACCAATATCCGGTACAGCTTTATCAAATAATGATATAGAATATTCAGGAAATTATTCTTCTGTAAATGTTACAGGAGGAAATCTATATGTTAATGGTCAGATAAGAAGACCCACTACCAGCACAAATGGTACACTTTCTTATATCCAATCCGGAGGTACGGTAACAATAAATGGATTGACATCAGTAGCGGGTGCAGCCACTGCAGCCACTCGTGCAAAACTGGAAATTGTAAATGCAGGAAGCGTCTTTAATATGTCAGGTTCTTCAACATTGACAATCGTACGTGGCGGTGGAACAACATTCGGAGATCTTTATCTGAGACCAACGAGTTCTACGATCACCGGTGGGACAATTATTTTCAATAATACAGTTCCGAATACAACTCAGAATTATACAATGGATGCCAACATTTCATTGTATAATATGACTGTTACCGGTGCAGGTGTTGCAAGAAATGCTACCATTGGTTTATCTGTAAATCCACTTATACTAAAAGGGACATTAACTTTTACAAATTCAAATAGTATTCTTAATGCAAATAATTTCAACGTCAGTATAGCAGGAGATCTTACCAACAATGGTGCATCGACATCTTATGTGTATGGCACAAATACCACAACTTTCAATGGGGCCAATCAGAACATTAATGGTTCATCAGTAACGAATTTTTATGATCTCATGATCTCATGTTCGGGATCGTTAAGTGTGAACAATTCGTTTACTGTTAATAGAAATCTTTCAATCAACAGTGGTACTCTGATATTATATCCTGTTGCAACAGATTATAAAATTTCTGTTCTTGGAAATCTGACCAATAATTCTTCGTATGTCGACAACAATACCTCCGGTGGTGGAATTATGCTTGCAGGAACTTCACAGCAACAAATTTCCGGAACAGGTGCATTTGGCAGACTGGAATTGAACAATGCAGCAGGAGCAATAACGCTTAACGATATTTCATTGCAGAATGATCTTGTTTTAACGACAGGTATTTTGACGATCAGTTCAAATTTCCTTACGTTAAGTCAGTCGAGCAGTATTGGCGGCGCACCATTCAGTGTGACAAAGATGATCAAGACCGATGGAGTTTCAAGTAGTTCGGGATTGAGTAAATTTTTTAATTCCGGCGGAGCGATTTTCACATTTCCGGTTGGTGTAGCAGGAAAATATACACCTGTTGATTATAACATCTCGGCAAATACTTCACTTGGATATTATATTAATCTTACTCCGGTAAATCAATATGCGCCTTCTGTAATGGATCCGAATAACGTACTAAAGTATTACTGGCGCGTTCAGAGTTCCGGTATGGCAGGCTTCTCAGCGAATGCACAGTACTATTATGATGTAAGTGATGTAGTAGGAGGTCCGGAAAGTAATTATGTTTCTGCTTGGCTGGAAAATCCGGGAACTTTATGGTTGAAATCTGCTCCTGGTGCTGCAACAGATAATGTTGATGAATCGATTCACTCAATCAGTTTCAGTTTTTCAAGCCGGACAAATATTTCAGGAAATTACACTTGTGGTAATGATACTGCAATACCTGATAACATGCCTACATACATCAGTAATGCTGATGGTGTATGGTCTGATAATACAAAATGGACGAACATTGCAAATGGATTGCAGGATTGTCCTGTCGGTGGTCCGAATGGATTTAAGGTAATCATCAATACTACAATTACAACAGACGTAAATCAGTGTAATGCGTATCAGACTACAATTACAGGAAATGGTAAATTGAAAGTAGTTGTTCCGACGTATGGTCATAATCTCGGAAACGTCGATATTGATCAGGTCACTTATCCGAATATAGATCCGGCCACAACGCCGACTCTTTATGTAGAGAGTGGAAATTTACCTGCGGGAACATATACTTCATTTATTGATTGTGCAGGAAAAGGAACACTGGAATATGGAGGAACAGGGACGTATTCTATTTTCTTACCCGGCTTTACCAGTATTCCATATTTATATTTATCGGGAACAGGAACAAGAATTTTACCGAATACTGATCTGATAATTTGTCAGCGATTGAAGATTGATGGTCCAACACTTGATAATAGTTCGAATAATAAAAAGCTCACGATCTTAGGAACAATGGAACGATACAATACAGGTGTATTCAATTCAGGATCCGGTGCAGGAGCAATTGTTTCATTTGGCGGCTCGACAGCTCAAACTGTTGGCGGACCACTGGGAGATTTTACAGGAACAAATGGATTCAATCATTTTGAGGTCAACAATACAGCAGGTTTGAGTATTGGTGCAAATGGCAGTGTTGAAGTAAAAGGAAATTTAATGTTGACCAACGGTATCATTACCACCACAACAACAAATCAGTTAAGCATTGTCAATACGTCTACAACAGCAGTAGTTCCCACCGGAGGTACAATTACATCATACGTAAACGGACCACTGACAAAAAATTTCCTCAATGGTAATTCATTCTTGTATCCAATCGGAAAACTTGCAGTAGGAAAAGGTCATGATTGTACGATCACATCTACATCGGCTGCAACTTCTTTATGGACTGTTGAATATTTTTCTCCGAACCCATCGGGTGCAGCAGTCAATCTGAATAATCCGCTTGTTGTTGAAAACGTAATGGAATACTGGAGTGTAAATTCAACAGCATCGAAAACTGCGAGAATTAAACTTGCATGGGATTCACAGAGTGACTTGAATGGTTCGATGACAATAAATGGTTATACTGATCTCCGTATTGCACAGAAGAATGGTACGCGTTGGGATGCAGTAGCATCAACACCATCAGGAGTAAATAATCTGGGTGATGTAATTACCACAGGGAGCGTAACTATTTCTACAACACCGGTCGACTTTTCTATAGCAAGTATTTCAGCAACAAAACCGATTGCTACATTATCGCCATCAGGCCCTGTTTGTGGTAATGCCGGAATACCGGTAACGTTTACTGCGTATATTCCAATCACATTACCTTATACTTTATACTATACTGTAGATGGCGGTTCAACGCAATCTGCTGTTGTGAATGCATTGCCTTACACATTACCAACAACAGCACTTGGCGGAAATTATTTACTTACCGGATTTATGTACAATAACAGTACAGTATCAGGTGCAGTAGATCCGACAGTGATCAGTGTCTTTACAGCACCAAATATTGCTGATGCCGGAATTGATCAATCGTTATGCGGTGTAACAAGTACATTGCTGAATGCAAATGCAGCGGTTGCGCCATCGACAGGAACATGGGTAATAGTTTCCGGAACAGGTGGAACAATTATGTCGAATACAAGTCCCGGATCTAACTTCCTTGGATTGCTTGGTAAAACTTACTTGTTAAGATGGACGATCAGCAACGGTTCATGTACTTCAACAAGTGTTGTATCTGTTGTCTTCTCTTACGCACCTGCACAGCCCCTTGCATTCAGTACTGCACAAACAGCAGTTTGTCAGTCGACATCAAATGTTACATATACAGTGCCTGCTGTTGCAGGCGCATCATCCTATACATGGAGTTATTCAGGATCCGGTGCTACAATTACGGGAACGTCTAATACAGTTTCGGTAAGTTATAATTCAACAGCCACAAGTGGAACACTTAGTGTTTCAGCGGTGAATGGTTGTGGTACGGGTAGTACAAGATCATTGGCGATAACTGTTACACCAACACCGATTGCAACGTTCGGTTATCCGGGTGATCCATATTGTGAGAATGAAGTAAATCCGACACCGGTATTCAGTGGTGGTGGAGTTGCCGGAACTTTTTCATCGACAGCAGGTCTTGTTTTTGTAAGTGCTGCTACAGGTGAGATAGATCTATTAGCGAGTACACCGGGAACATATACTGTTACAAATACAATTGCAGCTTATGGTGGGTGTTCTGTTGTGACAGCAACAAGTTCGGTTACGATTTATGCACTATCTACATGGACGGCAGGAAATAATTCGACAGATTGGTTTTGATGCCGGTAATTGGGGTTGTGGTGTTCCGAATTCAACTATTGATGCCATCATTCCTGCAGGTCGAGCATTCTATCCGGTCATTAACGGATCAGGTGCAGAGTGTAAAGACCTGCAAATTCATAATGGGGCTTCTCTAACGATAGCAACCGTTGATACTTTGTCGGTTTTTGGTAACTGGACGAATGATGATACTTTTATTGCCAATTCAGGAACAATCATAATAGATGATCAATGTGCAATTACCGGAGCGGGAGTAAATACCTTCCATCATTTTACGATTGAGCCAACAGGATATGTAATTGCACCTTCAGGAAATATTAATGTAACAGGTAACTGGACAAATACCGGGGTATTCAATTCAAACGGTGGAACGGTTACTTTTACCGGCGGAAATCTTCAGGTGATTTCATGTCCATCAGGTGAAGTTTTCAATAATCTATCTGTTCAGAAATCCGGAAATGAAATTACCGTAGGAAATGATTTTACAATTGCTTCAACGCTTACATTGACGAGTGGAAATATCAGATTAGGAAGCAGTGTTCTTACTCTAGGAACATCTACTTCGAATGCAGTTGTAAATCCTGCAACCGTTACAGATGCCAGTTATATCATTGCCGATAATAGCGGCTATGTAAAACATTTTGTAAACAATGCAGGTGCAAGTGCTACTAAGAATGTAAACCTCTATAGTTTTCCGATTGGTGATGGAATAAATTTCACACCATGTGCAATCCATTTAAAATCTGCTACGACATTGAACTCCGGTGCATTTATAACAGCAAATGTTACAGATGCAAGAATTCCTGGGGCATGGACAGTTGATTATCCGAAGTACCTTACACGTTACTGGACAATTGAGCCAAGTGCTACGGCGTTACTGGATGGTTTTGTTTACGAGTCATATATATATTATTTACCCGGACCGGATGCTTCCGGAGGTGATATGATAGGAGTTGGGGCGATCATGCCGTGTAAAGAAACGATTGCAACCGGAGTATTTGAAGATGGTTTGCCTGCAGAAATGCAGGATAACGATATTCCATCTGCAATGGGAAATCATCTGCATGAACTCCGATGGGATGGCAGAACATCTTTCAGTAGATTTTCAGGAAGAGGAGGAACAGCATTACCGATTGAATTGATCTCTTTCACAGCAAAAGCAACAGCTAAAAATACAGTGAATCTGAAATGGTCGACAGCAACTGAAACGAACAATGATTACTTCCTCATTGAACGTTCAAAAGACGGAATTGAATTTGAATCGATCATCAATGTTGATGGTGCCGGATTCAGTACGAAGAAACTTACGTATTCGACTTCTGATAATAATCCATTACCCGGTTTATCATTCTACAGATTAAAGCAAGTTGATTTCGACGGGCAGTTCTCAAATTCAGAAATTGTTTCTGTTGAATTGCGCGATCTTGCAAGTGAATTTACATTCAATGTATTTCCAAATCCATCTAACGGAACTGATTTGAAATTTAATCTGAAAGCGGGCAGAGGTGAGAAGATCATTTTAGTGATCAATGATATGTCCGGCAAAGAAAATTATCGCAGAGAAATTACGATAGATGACGACAGAGAAATTCTATACGACCTGGATCCGAATGTTCATTTGGTCGCAGGGGTGTATTTTGTTTCGGTGACGAATAATAAAAATACAATAAAGGAGAAATTGGTTATTCGATAATAACTGTTATTCTAATCATTTTTTCTTCTTCGGCACTTTCGCTCCCGACTTCTTCGCTTCGCTGATTCCAATTGCTATTGCTTGCTCACGGCTTTTCACTTTGCCGCCTTTACCATCTTTTCCTGATTTTAATTCGCCGTCCTTGAATTCGTGCATCACTTTGCTGATCTTTTCTTCTGCCTTTTTCGAGTATTTTGCCATGATGTTTTTTTATTATTGAAAAGAAAAAATATGCCAAAATCAATGTATTGATTTGAAAGATTGCTATTCAGCAACCTGACAGTTATCATAGCTATTCATGACAGTGATCACATCTGCATCTCTGAATTGTTGGAACTTTGTTCTAATACATTAATACTTATCTGACTCATGAAAAAACTAATCCCTTTAAGCATTATCATAATGATAATTGCATTCAATAGCGCATGTAAAAAAGATGCTGATACAACTCCATCTGTAAATTCAACCACCTATCCGATTTCCGGAACATGGAGAGTAAGTTCTTTTGTGAAGGATAATATCGATCTCACCGGCAATTTTACAAACGTTACACTTACTTGTGACAATTCCGGTGCGATGACCATTCATGAGAATGGACAAAGTTACCCATGTAACTGGAATTATAACGGCAGCGGACATGATATGTGCCATTTTCATATTATGGGTTGCGATGATAATTCACATCTGTGGGAATTGGCGGAGGATTGGAATATAACTTATCCGGATAGTCAACACTGTAATTTTTCCAGCCACAATCCCGGGCATAATTGCTCTATGTTGTGGACTAAAATCTGAGTCTATCTCAAACGTACAATCAAAAAAGCCCAAAGCCCTATTCCGAAGAAAAGGGCCTTGGGCTTCACACACACTAACGAGTCCACACAACTCGCATTTCAACCACTAAAATCAATATTCTTGATCATCCACAATCAATGAATATGTATAGTTAAACACACTTCACTCTTTAAACGTTACATGAGGAGTTATACAAACAATGTGGCGCCTTGATCGATAGTTTTGTAGTACAATCAGTGACAGGTTTCTTGATTGAAAAAGGCAGAGAAAGTTTTAAAATAAATGAAAATGAATTATTCATTATTATTTATTAATTGCCTTCAGGATTGATTTTTGCTTCCTTTGTACCTATGAAGATCCTTTGGAAATATCTGCAGCCTCAAAGAGGATTAATTGCCATTTCGCTTGTTTTAGCGGCAATCAGTCAGCTTTTGAATTTGATCGATCCAATAATTTTCGGGAAGATAATTGACCAATATGCCAATCGCATTGATAGTCGTACTGAAGATGAGTTAATGAATGGCGTGTTAGGTTGGCTGGGTATTGCTGTTGGTATTGCCTTACTTGCAAGGATAGCCCGTTCATTTCAGGAATATTTTACACGACTGGCAGTACAGAAATTCGGAATGCAGATCTTCAATGATGGCATACGCCAGACCTTACGACTTTCATTTCAGGAATTCGAGGAGAAACGGAGTGGAGAAACTCTTGCTGTATTGCAAAAGGTGAGGACAGATACTCAGCAATTCGTAAATAGCTTCATTACAATTTTATTTTCGTCCGTCATTGGCGTTGGATTTCTTGTGTGGTATTCGATTTCAAAAACTGGTTGTTGATTCCTGTTTTTGTTATTGGCATATTAGTTCTTGGATCACTTACCGGATTGTTAAGTAAAAAATTAAGAGCACTCAACGTTCTATAAACAGAGAAACAAATCGAATGGCAGGTGTGATCACTGAGTCGCTGCGAAATATTGAATTGGTAAAAAGTCTGGGTTTAACATTCCCTGAGATAAAAAGATTAAAGGCGCAAACCTTTAAGATCTTCGAATTGGAAATGGTAAAAGTAAAGCGGGTGCGCACTCTTACTTTCTTACAGGGAACGATCTTATCGATATTAAAACAATCAATTTTATTTATTCTGCTTTGGTTGATCTTTAGAAAAGTGCTTTCGACAGGTGAACTGATTGCAATGCAATTGATATCGACTTCAATCTTCGGTCCTTTACAAGATCTTGGAAATATTATTTTAAGTTATCGCGAATTGGAAGCATCGATCACTTCTTTTGATCAGCTCATGAAGAAACCTATCGAGAAACGCCCTGAAAACCCGTTAGAAATAGGTGAGTTGAAAAGTATTGAGTTTAGTGACGTAATATTTCGTCATAAGTCTGCAGGATATAATTCTCTAGATGGAATATCTTTCCGAGTTCAAACCGGACAGACAATTGCTTTTGTTGGTCCGTCAGGTGCCCGGCAAGTCTACATTAGTTAAATTATTGGTTGGTTTATATAAACCTGTTGAGGAAATATTTTATTCAACGAAAGTCCTTCCGACAGAATTCCTACAATGAACTACGCCGACAGATCAGTTTGTAACGCAAGACACTTTTTGTTTGCAGGAACAATCAAAGAGAATCTTTTATTTGTAAAATCAGACGCAACGGATAGTGAAATACTGGATACATTACATAAGGCATCATGCGATCATTTAGTGAAAAATTCTTCGAAAGGGATCAATACTGTATTGGGAGAAGGTGGAGATGAAATTGTCGGGAGGGGAGAAGCAGAGGATTTCGATAGCCAGGGCTTTACTTCGTCATCCACGTTTACTCATTTTCGACGAGGCAACATCGGCACTCGATTCACTTACAGAGGAAGATATAACAAATACCATCAGAACGATTTCATTATCACAAAAGCAAATAACGATCCTGATTGCCCATCGACTTTCAACGATCATGCATGCAGATCTTATTTATGTATTGGAAAAAGGGAAGATCATTGAAACCGGTTCTCATGATCAATTGTTGCAAACGAAAGGTTTGTATTATGCCATGTGGCGGCAACAGGTAGGGGAAAGAAGGGAAGTTGTAGAAGCAGCTGTAATTATTGATGAGAGTAATGAAACTTCTAATATTGATTAAGATTTTTGCCGGGATTTAATGGATTTTGGGATTACCGGGAGGTATTAATTATGGTGAGATAAATGGATATTTGAATTCCAAACTCCTAATTATTGTAGCCTTTTTCAGCATCCGGAAAGAATTAACATTGCAGACCAGGTAAGTTTTTATAATGAGAAAAAATATTCCCTCATTCTCGAAAATCCCTATGATATCTCGGCGGCACACTAATTAATAAATTTTTTCAAAACCTGAATAATTAATCATTCAACCAACTTATTAATGCGACCGGAGATACTATTCCAGCTCACCTTGCATAACAGAGCGACTACAATATTGAAAGAAGGAATTTTTATTCGCCAAATACCGCTTGAAGTTGATTTGTCGAGCACTATATCTGATGGCAGTTATTATTATGAATTGACATTGAGTACCGATAATGGAATTGTTTTATGTTTCTTTTTATAGAGGAATCAGATGTTGAATTTGTTATTATAGTTGTATTGATTGCAATTGGTGTCGAAGCAGTAATGTTTCCGGGAATAAAAGTGGATTAGTAATTGTGTATTGATTAATAACTGGAGTCATGATGATTGATTGATCAATTCCACAGGAAAGTATAACCTCCGGTATCTGTTTTTCATCAAGAAGAGATTGCGATCTTGAATTTGACAGGGATCAGTACTGCCGGCAATAATTAATTTATTTTCGAAATCCAGATCCTACCTGCCTTGTACATTAGCATTTATTCAGTATAAGGAGTTCTCTATTTGATTACCAAGATCATCTATTTTTCAGCCAAAGATCCCTTGCCAGACAATAAAACCAGGACCAATCGGAAGTATTGTCGTATCGTTTAGTTTTAAAACATCAGTATATATCTGCTGTGGCAATTTTCCCCAAAGGATACTACCTGTAGAATCAACGCATCTCAATTGATCCTAATCTTAAGATACTTATTTGGATTTGTCTGGATAATTTTAGTAATTGTTCGATATTGGGAAAGACGAATGACAATTAGAGCTACAGACAGGAAATCCTGAGCTATCTAATTTCAAACTATTCGACCTATTTTGGTATAAATATCCACCATCGTCTGCTTGAATTATTAAAATCATTGGTATTAAATATTGTATCTAAGAATTAAATTACTCAGGAAGTGTTCCGGCACTATCTGTTTTCAGTATCATTTTATTATTATGACGAATTTCCTACAATAGTGTCTGGTGAGAAATGTAATCCAATAATAAAACCGTGATCGGAACCCGCACTAATTGAAGCTATGCAACTCTTGTTTTCATATGTTTTGATCCATCTGATATTTCCCGAACTATCTAGTTTTATAAGTGATGAATAGTTATTATTAGTGTAAGTGCTCATAATGAAATTCCCGTCAGATAATTCTACAAAAACGAACATATTAAAATTATCACCGGGAGTTGAAATTGATAGCCAATTTAGCCCATATAAGGAGTACCATCTTTATTTGTTTTAACTATTTCTGCAGGGTTTGAGAACATTAGGATCGAACTATCAGATAGTTCTGCTAGAGTTGGCAACCTGATCTATAACTGTATTTCTGAAATGTATCTTGTGCCCTTGAAGAAAGACAATTAATAAGAAAAATGCCAGAAGAAGTTTTCTCATTTATATTATATGTAGTAGAGTTTTAACTTATTGTCCTAAAGATACATATCTTTCATTTTGAAATTTAAATTATCAAAGGGCTGTTTTATTATTTCCGGGTAAATGTCGGAAAAGAGTTTTTGTGTCCGGAGCCTTCAGAAACTTCAATTACGGGCTTTGGCTTCAATATGCTTTCTAGACCCCAATATGGATTAACATTGAAGCCATTGTAAGTTTTGATAATGAGAAAAATACTCCTCATTCAAAGAAATTGCCTGTCATAATCTGGCGGCACACTAATTAATTAATTTTTCAAAATCAGAATAATTAATCATTCAATCAACTGAGTAATGCGACCAGAGATACTACTAGAGCTCACCTTGCATAATAGGTGACTACAATATTGAAAGAAGAAATTTTCATTCGTCAAATACCGCTTGAAGATTGTTGTCGAGCTTTATATCAGATGGCAGGGTATTATGAATTGACATTGGTACTGACGAATCAGGTGCTTTAATATTTCTTTTATAAGAGAGGAATCAGATGTTGAATTTATTTTTTTCCGGGAAAAGATGAATTCGATAAGAGGGAGAGTTAACTGTTGACATTATTCATGACTACTCTTTTTCTCCCTTTTTTCTTTATGCGCTCTGTATGTTAAAAAGAATCACAGCATTTATAAGCTCCAACCTCCTTTATCATAATATTTGCACCCGGATAAAAGTTTCGTTTGCCTGACCATTTTAACACTTTAGTTGTTGTTCCATTGGTATAAGCGCTGTTTTAATTAAAGTAAAATTTCCGAACAAGTTTATAAACCCTGCGTATTGAGCAACTCAGAATTCGCTGAAAATCTTCTGCTAATTCTGTTATACACTCATTGAGTGTGTTTGTACCTAACTTAAAATCATCCCCACATGATCATGAGCTCGCATTAGTGAGAGAAGACAGAAATTATTTTACTCCTGTTCATTATGTTTTATTCACTGCCGGCAAAGGCCAGTCGAGACAACATCCGTGGAATGTACGTAGACAGTACTTCGTCATGGTTGGAGATAGTTCCCTTGAAAATCAGATACTCCGGTATGCAGTTGCATGATCTGAATTATATGACATTGTATGATCTGAACAATCTCAGTTGGACCAAAAGTACCAATATTGCAAAACTTGCAGTATTCATTTCAAAAGCTAAAACGCAATACAGGATCATTTGAGTAGGAGCTTCGGGTGAAACGTATAATTCATTCCCTTCGCGGATTCATGAATTATAATAACCGGGTTCTCCTATAGAAAGATTTAATGTTTTCAATTTTGAATTTGAATTTCTGTTTAACATCCAGCATCAATGCATTCTACTCAATGTTATTATCTGACTCCCGAATGGTTATACAGCAGATACTTCGGGCGCATTTGCATTTGCATTGCGGGAGTTTTCAGAAAATAGATTCGCTAACAAGTGCCAATGGACTTGTTTCTGAAATCTACTTGGGCTGGCCGAACCGGGGACAAATGCAACAGTTGGCATCGAAAGCTGACAGGATACTTCTTCATTCTTACAGAACAACGGATGCAAAGATATTTATCAATATACGAAACGAGCTTTTTAGATATTGCAAGCGGGGAAAGTAACAACCGTCCTTCCTATTTTCTCCAGTGAACAATCATACATATTACAACTGGCTCAGTACAAATCCAACTACAAAACCATATACTTAACCTACACAGGTTTTCTGGAGTTGAATCGGATATCAATATTAAAAATTTTATTAGAACAGATGGTTCCACATGGTTCAGTTACGCTGCAATGCCTAAGCCCCCGCCGTAAACTGCAGCAGAATTTCTCCCAGCGGGCCAACGCATTTTTGTAATGGCGGGTATAGCATTGACTGCAAATCAAGAGTTCATCCTATTTCTGGACTTCGGGAGGACAAACTACACGTTCCATCACTGTGAACAGCTCAGAGGATTGACCCAAAGTTAAGTGCAGATTCAACAGGAGTGGTTGCTTTATCGCGACCATTCGGAATAGCTGTTTCAGCATCCGCCATAACACGAACCATCACTGCCAGTGGTCCAACATCATTTGTACTGGCGGATCAGTGATGCCAACATCTAGTCCAAAGCTAATTCCTACTTATGGTCAAATGGTGCGACAACTCAATCGATCGTCGTGACAACGTCAGAAGTATTCAACAACAGGTATCAACACGGTTGCTCTGCAACTTCAGCAGCAATAGTTGTGAGTGCAATGGCAGCACCCATTGTCCCTGTTATCACAGCAAAGTCGCTCCTTAAGCATATGTCCAGGAACTTTACTAACGCTCGCTTTAACCCCAGTGCTTCGTATGCATGGTCCAAGTAGACCAACAACACGTTCCATCATTGTGTCAGCAGCCGGATCATATACTGTCCGCATGTACGGAGTGCAAACTGTTCAGCAGTCTCTACACCAAAGTTGTTTCAATGCTTGCTGCTCCTGCAGCACCGGTCATAACACCAAACAGTTCGACCACTCTACCAGCAGTCATCCATCAGTATCCTTACCTCAAGCACAGCGAACCAATATCGCTGGTCAACCATTACAACGCCTCGAAGCATCACTGTTTCAACGCAGAGATTTATCGATGTGATATTACCGGTACAAACGGATTTGTACTGCAACATCAACCTGTTGCTGTC